>JAWVZJ010000032.1:0-12956 GCA_033722255.1 Thermoanaerobaculia bacterium
GATCACATAGACTGCCGTCTCCATGGCACGGAGTCTCCTCGGCCTCCTTCTCGGAGGAACTTTTCTCGTCCTGGTCGGCTGTCTCGGTCTCCGGGAGCCGCGACTTCTGCCTTCGACGACTCCTCTCGCCTTCGACGAGGTGGGCCGAGAGGCGGGACTCTCCAGGTACCGATGGCGCGGCCTCCGGAGGGAGGCGAAGATCCTGACCTCGATCGGAGGCTCTGTCGCCTGGGGAGACTTCGACGGAGACGGCGATCCGGACCTCTTCTTCAGCCAGGGCGTCCTCCATCCCGACCGGCCCCGCTTCCCCGAGGACTGCGGTCGACTGCTCCGGAACGAGGGAGGGAGGATCTTCGAGGACGTGACCGCACCGAGCGGAATCCGCTCCTGCGGCTGGGGAATGGGAATCCTCTGGGAGGATCTGAACGACGACGGGAACCTGGACCTCTACCTGACCCGGGCAGGTCCCAATCAGCTCTGGCTGGGAGGCGAGGAGGGGCTCTTCCACCCCCCCGCCGATCCGGCCGGAGCCTCCGGACCCTCGGACCACTGGAGCACCGGCGTGGCCGCCCTGGATGCCGACGGAGATCGCGATCTCGATCTCTACGTGGCCGGCTACCTGGCCACCACCTACGATCGGGAGCGGAGACTCCCGACTTTCGAGCTCCGTCTCCTCCACGAGTACGAGGCAGCGCCGGACCTTCTCCTGATCAACCAGGGTGAGGGACGATTCCGGCCCGCCGAGGGGGGGATCTCCGGAGCGTCTCCCAAGCGGGGTCTCACCGTCGTGGCGGCCGATCTCGACGGGGAGGCCGGGGACGATGTCTTCGTGGCGAACGACCGCGACCGGAACACACTCCTCCACAACCGGAGAGACGGCATCCTGGAGGACCGGACCGTCTGGTCCGGCCTGGGACTGGGTCTGGCCGGAGAGGAAGAGGCCGGGATGGGTGCCGACCTCGGCGATCCGAACCGGGACGGCCGCCCCGACCTGGTCGTCACGAACTTCGGAGGGGAGCCGGCGAACCTGTACCTGAATCTCGGAGACGGTCTCTTCCAGGACCGGAGCCGGGACTGGCGGCTCTTCGAGCCGACCTTCGAGTGGCTCGGATGGGCCACCGGGGTCGTGGACCTGGACCTCGACGGCCGGCTGGACCTCTTCGTGTCCAACGGCCATCTGACCCCAGGATGGATCGCCGGGATCATCCTCTTCCTGGACGATCGACCCGGTGTCGAGAGCTTTCTCCGGGGATCCTACCGCCAGCCTCCTCTCCTCTTCCACGGAGGGCCGGAGGGCTTCGAGCCCGATCGGTCCCTCTCCGGTCTCCGGGGAGTCTGGCGGGGCGCCGCCGCCGGTGACTACGACCTCGACGGCCGGCCCGATCTCGTTTTCTACTCCTCGGATCACCGGACGCCCACCCTCCTGCTCCACAATCGATCATCCGATCGGAAAAACCACTGGCTCCAGGTGGCCTCCGGACCCGCGGGGACATTTCGGAACCTGGAGCTCGGACGGGCCGTCGCCACCGCGTCCGAAGGTGCACTCCTGACGGCCTTCGGCTCCTCCGGCGGCGGGTACCTCGCCGCGTCCTCTCTTCCCCTTCAGATCGGCCTCGGTCCCCGGGAGAGGGTGGATCTCCGGCTGGAGATGGCGAATCGAACCCTCCGTTTCGTCGGCCTGCCCACCGACCGGCGGGTCGTGGTCCCCCGGAGATCGGCGCCACCGGAGTCGAGATGAACGCACATCGACCCTGGACGGTTCCCCTGGACCACCGCTTCTCCGGGATCCTCCTCCACCCGACCTCGCTGCCGGGAAGGGGCCTCCTGGGAGAGCTGGGACCCGAGACCGGGGAGTT
This sequence comes from Thermoanaerobaculia bacterium, assembly GCA_033722255.1. Taxonomy (GTDB): domain Bacteria; phylum Acidobacteriota; class Thermoanaerobaculia; order Multivoradales; family JAIOJS01; genus JAWVZJ01. Next base: position 1,857 of record JAWVZJ010000032.1, read on the forward strand.
TGTCCGCTGGCTGGCGGAGACCCGGCAGCAGATCTGGCAGATGCTCCCCATCACCGCCGCCGGCCGGGGCGGTTCACCCTACGACTCCCGGAGCGCCTTTGCCGGAGAGCCGGCGCTGGTCTCCCTCGAGCCATCGATCGCCGGCGGATCGAGACTCTCCGCCCCGGCTCCCCGGGGGGAAGAGCACCTCCTCGATACCGTACGTTCTCGGAAACTCCGGACTCTTCGGAGTGTGTGGGAGTCGTTCCGGAGAAAACCGGACCCGGCGGTGGTGAGGGCCCGGGAAATGCTCCGGGAGGATCCCGATCACCGGTCCTGGCTCGAGGACTGGGCTCTCTACAGTGCGGTCAAGGAAAGGTACGGTGGGACTCCCTGGTGGAGATGGGACCGAGAGCTCCGGCGGGCCGAGCCGGATACCCTCCGCGACGCCCGGAGGGAGCTCTCGGCGGAGATCGAATTCCACGTCTTCGTCCAGGCGCTCTTCCAGGTTCAGTGGAGCTCACTCCGGGATCGGGCCCGGGCGGTGGGCGTCCGCCTTCTCGGAGACCTGCCGATCTACGTGGGTCCCGACAGCGCCGACGTCTGGCTCCGAAGAGAGCTCTTCGAGGTGGGCCCGGACGGCGAAATGGAGGCCCGGGGCGGCGTGCCACCCGACGCCTTCGCCGCCGACGGTCAGGACTGGGGCGCCCCCCTCTTCCGGTGGGACCGGCACCGGTCCGACGATTTCGCGTGGTGGCGACGGCGTCTCCGCCTGGCCCTCCAACGCTTCGATCGGGTCCGGATCGATCATTTCCGGGGCCTGGTCGCCTACTGGAGGATCCCCGGAGACGCGGAGACAGCCCGGGACGGCGAGTGGGTAACGGCGCCCGGGGAGGAACTGTTCCGGAGTCTGCACCGGAAACTGGGTCCTCTCCGGCTGGTGGCGGAGAATCTCGGTGTCATCACCGACGAAGTGGAAGCCCTCCGGCACCGGATCGGAGCGCCCGGGATGCGGGTGCTCCAATTCGCTTTCGATGAGCTCGACAGCCCCCACCTGCCCCATCGACACCGTCGGAACGAAGTGGTCTTCACCGGGACCCACGACAACCCGCCGACAGCGGCCTGGTACCGGAGTCTCGACGTCGAGAGGCGCCGGAGACTCCGGGCCTATCTCGGGAAGCTCGGGAAACGGCCTCATCGCCTACTCGTCCGGGCCGCCCTAACCTCGGTGGCGAACCTCTCGGTCCTCCCCCTCCAGGACGTGCTCGGTCTCGGTGCCGAGGCCCGGATGAACGTGCCGGGCCGAGCCGTCGGCAACTGGGAATGGAGGTTGAGCGAGCTCCCCCCTCCCCGGACGATCTCCCGGTGGCTCCGGGACCTCACGGAGGTCACCGGACGAGCCGAAGGAGACCCGGAGCTGTGATAGAACGCCTCCGGTGCCATCGACCATGAGCCGCCGCACCAAGATCATCGCCACCCTGGGACCGGCCTCTTCCGGGGAGGAGACCATCCAACGGATGGTGGCGGCAGGAATGGACGTCGCCCGTCTGAACTTCTCCCACGGTGATCACGAAAGTCACCGAGTCCTGGCCGCCCGCGTGCGACGGGCCGCCGAAGCCGAGGGTAAGGTCGTGGCCCTGCTCCAGGACATCCAGGGTCCCAAGCTCCGGGTCGGCAGCTTCCCCGGTGGCTCCACGGTCCTGGAGGCCGGCGAGACCGTGCGCCTGCGACCCGGCCAGGAGATGGGGAATTCCGAGACCCTCTGGATCGCGTACGACCATCTCCTGAACGACGTCGAGGTCGGAGATCCCGTCCTCCTGGCCGACGGCCACATCCGTCTCCAGGTCACGGAATCGAAATCGAGCTTTCTTCGAGCCACGGTCCAGGCCGGCGGGACTCTGGAGAACCAGCAGGGCGTCGCCTTCCCGAGGTCGGAGCTCCGGACCCCCTCCGTCACCTCCCGGGACGAGCAGGACCTGGAGTTCGGACGAGAGCTCGAAGTGGACTGGGTGGCGGCTTCGTTCGTCCGCAGCGCCGAGGACCTCCGGCAGGTCCGTCGCTTCGCCGGCCCCGACGTCCCCGTGATGGCGAAGATCGAGCTGGCGGTCGCCTTCGACCGGCTCGATTCGATCCTCGCCGAGGCTGACGGGGCCATGGTGGCCCGGGGGGACCTCGGTGTCCAGCTCCCCCTCCAGAAGATCCCCCGGATCCAGACCGAGATCCTGCGTCGCACGAACCGCAGCGGGGGACTCTCCGTCACGGCGACGGAGATGCTGGAGTCGATGATCCATTCCCACCGACCGACCCGGGCCGAGGTCACGGACGTGGTCTCCGCCGTCCACTCCGGCACGGACGCCGTCATGCTCTCCGGAGAGACCGCCGTCGGCGATCACCCGGTCCGGGTGATCGAGGTGATGGACGACGTCTGCCGGGAAGCCGAGGACTCGGCCCCCTCCGTGAATCCCACGGAGCTTCTCCTGGACGAGGAGCCCTTCCCGTCGGCCACGGCAAAGGCCGCAGTGGGAGCCGCCGAATCCCTGGACCTGAAGACGATCGTCGCCTTCACCGAGTCCGGCTCCACGGCCCGACTCATCTCGAAGTACCGTCCCCACGCCTCCATCGTGGCCTTCACCCCGGACGAGCGGACCCGGCGACGGATGGCCCTCTACTGGGGAGTTCGCCCGGTCCTATACGATCGGCTCGAGTCGACCGACTCGATGATCGCCTTCGCCGACCGACGGCTCCGGGAGCTCGATCTCTCCGGAGAAGGGGAAGCCGTCGTCATCGTCGCCGGCGTCCCCCCCAACGAGCGACACTCCACCAACCTGATCAAGCTCCACCAGATCTCCTCCTGATCCCTTCTACCTGATCGATTCTTCGTGAGCCTCACGCCGGACCTCCTCGCCTTGGGCGCCATCTGGTACGTGGCGTTCCTCTTCTCCACCACCCTCCACGAGGCCGCTCACGCGTTCGCCTCCTTCCGGCTGGGGGATCCCACCGCCTATCACGGAGGTCAGGTCTCCCTGAATCCCCTTCCCCACGTCCGCCGAGAGCCGCTGGGGATGGTCGCGGTCCCGCTGATCTCCTACGCCCTGGGAGGATGGATGTTCGGCTGGGCCAGCGCACCCTACGACCCCGAATGGTCGATGCGGCACCCCCGGCGCTCCGGGCTGATGGCTCTCGCTGGACCCCTGGCCAATCTCTCCCTCGTCCTCGTCAGCGGAGTCGTGATCCGACTCGGACTCGGTCTCGGATGGTTCGGGTTGCCCACCGACTCCTTCGGCCTGGACCGGCTCGTGACAGCCTCCGGCGGAGGGCCCATGGAGGGTCTCGCCGCCCTCCTCAGCGTCCTCTTTTCCCTGAACCTGATCCTCTTCGTGTTCAACCTCCTCCCCTTCCCACCGCTGGACGGAAGCACGGTGATCCAGCTCGTCCTCTCCGATTCCTTCTCCAGGAAGTACCAGGAGATGATGCGCCAGCCGATGCTGGCCCTGGCCGGGATCCTCGTGGCCTGGAAGCTCTTCGGGCCGATCTTCCGGCCGATCCTCTCCACCGCGATGGGGCTCCTGTACGCCGGCATCGGGACCTGAGAGATCTCCGTCGGCGAGATGATCCGTCGGAAGCCCCTTCTCGTCCTCGTCTTCGGCTTCCTCTTGGCCGGAGTGGAGGCGGTGTACCCGACCGAGTCCCCGGGCAAACGGGAGATCCGGCAGAGATACCGAGGAGCCCTCACCTTCTGGGCCGACGGCCGGCAGGAGGAGGCCGTCGCCGCGGGTCTCGCCCTGGAGCGATCGTCCGGAGGGACACCCCGGGATCTCGCCCGCCTCCGGCGCGAACAACAGGCGGTGGTCCGGTCGATCTCCCGCCGGAGACCCCAGGCGCTGGTGCCCGTCGCCGTGTACCAGCTCGGGCTCCTGGCCCGGACGGCCGACGAAGGTGACCGGCTCCTGGCCGCCTCTGGGGGACAGCTGGTCGACGAGATCCTCGCCACCTTGGTCCGTAGGGGGACTACCCGGACCGACCGCTCCGTGGCGGCGCATCTCTACACCGCCTTCGGTGCCGTCCTCCATGAGCGGAAGCGGGAGATCGAAGCCGCCCGTCGATATCAGGAGGCCCTGGAGCTGGAGCCCGAGCTCTTCGAGGCACTCGTCGCCCTGGGCATCGTGGAAGAGAAGAGGGGCCGGCCCGCCTCGGCGAGACGGAGGTTCACGGCGGCCCTCGGGGAGGGAGCCAGGGCTCCCGAGGTCCTCCTCCGCTACGCCGTCACCTCCCTGGCCATCGGAGAGACCGACGAGGCGAGGGCCGCTCTCCACCGGGCCCTGGACTCCGATCCCGACCCGTGGGTCCGGATCGTGGCCAGCGAGGAGCTCGCCCGCTCGGAGGAGATTCGGGGGGACCTAGACGCCGCCGCCCGGATCGCGGCCTCCGCCGCCCGGGATCATCCCTGCCTCACGACACTCCGCGCCCTCGCCCTGCTGTACTCGGAAATGGCCGAGTCTCCCCTCCGGATGACGCCGTTTCCCCGGGAATCCTGCCGGGGCTCCCGACCCTCGCCCCGGGCCCGATACAACCTGCCTCCCACCGGACTGTTCCACCGGTTGAGAGAAGAGGTCGCGTCGCTGGAGCGCTCTCGGCGGTCCGAGCTGGCCCGGGCGGTGGACAGATGACTCGAGCGGCGGTCCGAGGGAAGAGTCTCCATCCGGTCCGGGGCCTCGCGCTTCTTCTCCTGGTGGGATCGCTGACTTCCGTCGCCGTCGCCGCCGCACAGGAAGCGAGGACGGAGGAATCGTGGCGCGGGCTTCCCCTTCCCCGGGCCCTGGAGCGGATCCGCGAGATGGGACTTCCTCTCATCTACAGCAACGACCTGGTGCAGGAGGAGATGATCGTGCAATCGGAGCCCCGGGGCTCGTCCGTGTACCAGCTCCTCGGGAAGATCCTCGCTCCCCACGGACTGACGATGGAGATCGGTCCCGGAGGGACCGTGCTCGTGGTCCGGGCCACTCCCCCTCCCAGGCTCGAGATCGAGATCACCGAGCCCCGGATGGGTCAGCCGGTGGCGGGCGCCGTCGATCTCGCCGCTTCCGTCCAGGGCACCGAGCCGGTGGATGCGGTGGAGTTCCGGGTCAACGGCAAGCGGGTCGGTGTCGACGACTCTCCTCCGTTCCGTATCCACACCCGGCTCGTGGGTGAAGTGGAGGCCTGGGAGATCGAGGCAACCGCCCGATCCCCCGGAGGTGCCACCGCTTCTGCCTCCATCGCGGTGCCCAATCTGGTGGTGCGGGAAGAGGTGCAGGTCGCCCTCCGGGAGATCGCGGTCACCGCGACCCACCGATCCGGGGACACTCCCGATCTCGAACGCGAGAATTTCCTCGTCTACGAGAACGGCGAGCGAATGGAGATCGTGTCTTTCGACCGGGGAGATGCCCCGGTCACCCTGGTCGTTCTGGTGGACGCCAGTGAGAGCATGCGGGGTGGTCTCCTGGAGACGGCGATCGCCACTGTCGATCGTTTTCTGGGCCATCTCGGCCCCCGGGACGAGTCCATGGTCGTGGCCTTCGGCGATACGACCCGGGCCGTGACGCCTTTCGGCACCGATCCGGAGGAGCTGCTGGCGCCGCTTCTACCCCTGGAGCCCGGCGGAGGGACCGCGCTGAACGATCACCTCTACCTGGCCCTGCGATCCCTGGACGGCCGAAGCGGCCGTCCGGTGGTGGTTCTTCTCTCCGACGGAGTAGAGATCCTCAGCGCCCTCGACGTGGAGCACCTGAAGTGGAAGGTCCGGCGGAGCGAGGCCCTGGTGTACTGGCTCCGGCTGGGTGGGGAAAGCGAAGCTCCCTCGTTCACTTCCGCCTGGCGCACCCTGCCCGACAACCGACGGCAGTACGAGGGTCTCCTGCGGCTCGTGGAACAGAGTGGAGGACGCCTCCTGGAGGTAGAGGAGCCCGGCCAGCTCATGCCGGCCCTGGACCGGTTGTGGAGGGAGCTCGAGGAGCAGTTCCTTCTCGGCTACTACCCTCCGACCGGCGCATCCGGCTGGAGGGACGTCTCGGTGGAGATCGACGTGCCGGGAGTGCGGTTGCAGTACCGGGATGGATACGAGGCGAAGGATTCTCGCCGCAAGGCCACTCTAACCTCTGGAAGGACCGAGAGCTCGACGCCGTGACCTACGCTACACACCGAGAGGACCGCGACCTCGCCCGGCGCATCCTGACCGGTGACGAAGAGGCGTTCACCGAGCTCTTCGACTCGGTCTTCCACGGGCTGTTTCGCTTCGTCCTCTCCCGCGTCCGGGACGAGACGCTGGCGGAGGAGATCGTCCAGAAGGCCCTTTGCAAGGCCTTCGACAAGATCCAGACCTACAGGGGTGAAGCGGCTCTGTTCACCTGGCTGTGTACCTTTTGTCGCTTCGAGATCAGCGCCACCATGAGGACCCGGGGCAGACAGCCCGAATCACCGCTGATCCTCGACCGGCCCGAGGTCCGGGCGGCGCTCGAGAGCATCGCCGAGGCCGAGACGGGCCCGGTCGAGCGCCTGGAGAGGGAGGAGCTCGGACGGATCGTGAGGCTTACCCTGGACCATCTTCCCGGCCATTACGGTGACGCCCTGGAATGGAAATACATCGAAGGGGTCTCCGTGCGGGAGATCGCCGGCCGTCTCGGAGTCACCTCGAAGGCGGCCGAATCGCTTCTGACCCGGGCTCGAAACGCCTTCCGCGACGCCTTCCGAGGAATCGCGGAGGGCTGGGAGCCGGTGACCGACTGGAGATGAGACCGTGAGAGACTTCGACCCCCGCCCAGGAAGATCGTCGTCCCCGGAGAATCGCCCGTCGGACGACGACCACGAGACCCTGGCCCGCCTCCTGCGACTCGCCGCTCCCCGAACTCCCGTCCCCGAGGCCCGGAAACAGCGGGTGGAGGAAGGGGTCCGCGGACATTGGAGGAGAGTCGTCGCCGCCCGGCGGCGTCGTCGGTGGCTCGGCGCGGGAGCGGGACTGGCCGCCGGACTCGTCGTCCTGGTTCTGACTCTCGATTTCGTCGACGAGAGGGGGGCTCCCGGCCCGCCTCCCTCCCCCGTGGCGACGGTCGAGCGCATCGAGGGCACCGTCACCATGAGCGTCGATCGGAAACCGGAAGTTCCCGTTTCGGTGGGGTCGGAGGTGCCGAGCCGGGCCCTCGTCTCCACCGGTCCCGAGGATCGCGTCGCGCTCCGGCTCCCGTCGGGAGCCTCCCTCCGGATCGATCGAGAAACACGCCTCCGGCTCCCGACCGGGGATCGAGGGCGTCTCGAGCGAGGTGCGGTCTATCTCGACACGGGCTTCGGGATCGGGGATCACCGGAGCTTCGAGGTGGTCACCCCGATCACTTCCGTCCGGGACGTCGGCACACAGTTCGAGGTCCGGATCGTGGACGGCGGCTCGGTGCGTGTCCGGGTCCGGGAAGGCTCGGTGACTCTCGGATCCGAAGAAGGGAAGATCGGAGCGGCGAAGGGTTCCCAGATCCTGATGGACCGGAACGGGCGCATCGAACGAGCGACGGTGAGCTCCCACGGTAGGGCCTGGAGCTGGGTCACCGAGATCGCTCCCCCCCACGAGATCGAAGGGCGACCCCTGGCCGAGTTCCTGGACTGGTACAGCCGGGAGACCGGCCTGGAAGTGCGATTCGTCGATCCGGAGCTGGAGCGCACCGCCGCTCCCATCATCCTCCACGGCTCCGTCGAGGGCCTGCCTCCTCGACAGGCCCTTCTCGCCGTCCTCCCGACCTGCGGCCTCGAGCACGATCGCGCTCCCGGCGCGATCCTGCTCCGGAGGGCCTCCGCGTGAGCCGATCGGTGACCCGGGTCGCCATCGTGGTCCTGACCCTCGTGACGGGGAGCTCCCCCGTGACTGCCCAGGACCAGTCTCCGACCTTCGACGACGTGGCCAGGGCCTTCACCATCCGGAGCGTCGACGCGATCCCCCCCGAGAGCCCGGGAACGGAGCCTCCCCAGCAGGAAGCGCCGATGGTCGCTCCCGTCGACGTGGAGATCCTCGCCATCGCCCTCCCGAGCCCGGAGCCCGACAAGGCGCTGGTACCGGTCGTCCTCGAGATTCCCTCCGCCGGTCTTCTCGGGGAGCGGAGGACGGGACAGCTCGAAGGAGGAGTGCGGATTCTCGCCACCCGCCAGGGGCAGGAGGCGGCCGCGATCGAATCGACCTTCTCGGTCGAGCTCTCGGTCGACGATCCCCTGGTACGGACCGGGCTCAAGCTCTACGGTGAGCTCCTGCTGGAGCCGGGCGAGCACACGATCACGGCCCTCGTCCTCAACAGCGACACCGGAGCCCGTGGACAGGCAGCGACGACCCTCGAGGTTCCCGCCACGTTCGACCGGCCGACCCTCCAGCCCCTCGTGTCCGAGACCGCCAGTCGGTGGCGCGTGTTTCGGATCGGAGAGGCGGCGGGAGTGCCGTTCCCGTTTCGATCGGCCGACGGGGACGCCTATCTCCCGGCGGCACTCCCCGGATCCCGACAGACCGCACGAGCCGGCTCCGGCTTCTGGGATTCGGGATTCCCGGCGGCTTCGACGAGATCGGAGCACGGCTGGTGAATCCCGATACGGGACGAGAGGTCCCGGTGGAGATCGCCCTGGAGAGGGAGCAGCCACTAGAGGTCGCGGGACAGATGGTGGGGGCCGCCCTTCTGTCGAGTCCCTCGGTCCCCGAGGGCCGGTACTGGCTCGAGGTCGACGGCAACGCGAGTCCAAATCCCCGGCGGATTCTGGTCGAGCTCGTGGGAGGCGAGGATCCGGCAACCGCCGCGGTCGAGGAGGCGGAGGCCGAAACCGATCTGGCCGGAGACCTCGAGCCCGAGGAGGTCGAGCGCCGATATCGGGACATTCTGGAAAAGCTCCGCCCGGACACCATGCCCGCCTCGGCCCGGGCTCTCGCGGACCTGGAGATCGCCGCCACCTCCCGGCAGAACGCCGATCGCCAGATGAAGACCCTCTCCAAGATCGAGGAGAACGTGCTTCAGGACCTGGGACGCTCATCGCCCGGTGCCCTCCTTCCCGCCCTCTATCTCCACGTCCTCCTGGACGGGGAGTACATGCGGAGAGGAGACGCCTGGCGAATGGGACACCACCGGTTCCGCCTCGAATCCTTCGTCGGCTTCTATTTGCGCCGGACGCGGTCGCAGGGGGCCCGCAGCCTGGCGGCGAAGATCCTGGCCCTCATGGGACGGCCCCAGGAGGCCCTGGAAATCGCCCCCCGGGAGGAGCTGGCGCTCCTTCAGCTCGGTATGGCAGCCGAACGCCAGGGGAGGCACCACCAGGCCCGAGACTACTTCCGGCGTTTGGTCGAGACACGCCCGAGCCACGACCACGGCCGGCTCCGCCTGGCGATCGCGCTGCGTAGGACCGGCGACCCAGCGGGAGCCCGCACGCATTTCTCCCGGGTGGCCCGGGGAACCGGTCCGGGCTGGACTCGGAGCCTCGCCTACCAGGAGCTCGCGGAGCTCGAGTTCGAGGCGAGGAGGAGCCAAGCCGCCGTAACCCTTCTCCGCCAGGCACTCGAGGGCCTCGACGACCAGGCTCTCTATCTGCAGCTCGCCTACTACCTCGACCAACGGGGCGAACGCTCGGAGGCGTTCGCCGTTCTCAACGCCATGCCCGTCGAGCCCCGCGCCGACGAGGCGGCATCCCGCTACCGCTACAACCTCAAACCCGAGGCCGAGAAGGCGGCCGCTCTGGGCGCTCTGGAGTCCGCCGTCACCACCCACCTTCCGGATCTCCGGGTGGCCGTTTCCGCGACAGCCCCCGATGACGCCAGAGGATCTCGATAGATGGGCGAACGGCACTCTCGGTCGGCGATGCTCCTCCTGCTCTGGCTCACCGTGACGGGTGCGGCGATGGCGGGGGTGACCGTAGAGCTGGAGAGCCCCCGGCCCGACGAACCGGCCTACGGACTCACCGAGATAAGGGCCGAGGTCGCGTCCGACGATCCGCTGGACGTGGTCCAGTTCTTCGTCGACGGGGAGCTGGTGGGACTGGCCGAAAAGCCGCCCTTCTCCATCCGGCACGACTTCGGGCAAGCGAACGTGGAGCATCACGTTCGGGTGGTGGCCAAGGACATCCTCGGCGGACGGGACGAGGCCTCGGTGGCCACGGGATTCTACGCCGTGGATGAAGAGGCCGCCGTCGCCCTCTTCCAGCTCTTCGTCAACGTCACCGACCGGAGCGGCCGGGGGGTTGAGGATCTCGGACCGTCCGACTTCAAGGTCGCAGACGACGAAGGGAATCGGCAGGAGATCGTAGGCTTCGACGCCGGGAACCTCCCCTTGAGCGCCGTGCTCCTGGTCGATGCCAGCGAGAGCATGAAGGGGGAGGCTCTGGACGCGGCTCTGGCCGGCGTGCAATCGTTCCTCGGCGGTTGCGAGCCCGAGGACGAGGTCCTGGTGGGTCTCTTCTCGGATCGGCTCCATCGCCTGGTGACCGTCACGGACCAGGACCGGGGCGTGGTGAACACCCTCTCGGAGGTGGTGGCCGACGGAGGCACGGCAGTGAACGACCACCTCTACTACGCTCTCAACCGGTTGGACCTCCGGTTGGGCCGTCGGGTCGTGATCCTTCTCTCCGACGGAAGCGACGTCACGAGCCTCCTCGACATGGAACAGGTCCTCTGGAGAGCCCGGAGAAGCCAGGCCATTACCTACTGGCTGCGTCTGGACGACCCGAAGTCCGGCGCCTTCGCTTCCTCCTGGCGATCCTTCGAGGAAACCGAACGGCAGCTCTCCCTCCTGGAGCAGATGGTGCAGGACAGCGGCGGCCGGATCCTCCGGGTGGGCTCGATCGATCGAATCGACGACGCCTTCGCCCGGGTCATCCGGGAGCTCAAGGCCGCATACGTGCTCGGGTTCCAGCCCTCCGTTCGGTACCACGATGGCCGGTGGCGACCGGTCACCGTCAAGGTGGACGTCCCGGGTGTCCGGGTCCGGGCCCGGGCCGGCTTCGTCGACGAGTGAAGCTTGATCACACCGACAGATGGAGACAACGATGACCCAGAACCGATGCAAGACGATGATCCTCGCCGCGGCCCTCGGATGCGGCCTTCTCATCTTCCCTCGGTGGGCCGACGGTCAGCAGGAGAGC
>JAWVZJ010000033.1:0-12844 GCA_033722255.1 Thermoanaerobaculia bacterium
CGACCGGCCGGTGGATCGGCTGCTGGAGCTCTTCGGAGGGCGACGCCATCGGCTTTTCCGGGCTCTGGAGGACGTGAGTTTCGAGCTTCCCGCAGGGATGGGGATGGGGGTCGTCGGGGAGAACGGAGCGGGGAAGAGCACCCTGCTCAAGATCCTGGCCGGTGTGGCCAGCCCGACCCGGGGGGAGGTGGAGGTCTCGGGAAACGTGGCCGCGATTCTGGAGCTCGGGTCCGGATTCCACCAGGAGTTCACCGGGCGGCAGAACATCCGCCTCAACGCCGCCATGCTCGGTCTCGGACCGGACGAGGTGGAGGCGAAGACCCCGGAGATCATCGCCTTCAGCGAGCTCGGTGACTTCATCGACCAGCCCGTGAAGGTCTACTCCACCGGGATGGTCATGCGACTGGGATTCTCCATCGCCGTCCAGGTCGACCCCGACGTGTTGATCGTGGACGAGGCCCTCTCGGTGGGGGACGGCTATTTCCAGAAGAAGTGCATGGACAAGATGCGGGAGTTCATCGAGGGGGGAGGGACCCTGCTTCTCTGTTCCCACGCCATGTACTACGTCACGGCCTTCTGTCAGCAGGCCCTCTGGATCCAGAACGGGCGAACGGAGCTGCTGGGGCCCGCAAACGACGTGGTTCGGGAGTACGAGGATTTCCTGGTCGCCAAGAGCGAGGCCGGGGAAGGGGGAGAGGAGCTTCCGGGAAGCTCCGAAGAGCCGACGGACAAGCCGGCCCGCCTCCGCGGGGTGCGCCTCGATCGCACCCGGGAAGAGGGTCCCGCCGTGTACGCGACGGGAGATCCCCTGGAGGTCTCGGTGCAGTGGGAGTCGACGGATCCCGAGATCCAGTTCCAGCTCGGAATCGGGATCGACCGGGCCGACGGGGTCCAGGTCGCCTCCTTCACGACTCTGGACGGCGGGGGAGGACCCTTCACCGGCCGCCGTGAATATCGGGCTCGCCTCCGGGTGCCCGAGCTTCCCCTGGTCAAGGGGAACTTCGATCTCTACGTCCACCTCATGGACGAGCACGGTCTCCATCCCTTCGACATGGTGATCGAGACCCGGGCGTTCCGGGTGACCGGGGACGAGTACGAGATCGGTCTGGTCCGGGTTCCGCATCGGTGGGACTTCGAGGTCGAGCGGGTCTGAGCGGGGGGCGGGCGAATGGTCGGTCCGGCAGTCTCGGCGCCGCCTTCCGAGATCCGATCCAGTTGGTTCCGGTTTCCGGGACGGGGCCTTCCGTGACACCGACCTCCCTTCCCCTCCTGGTCGTGTTCCTGGGCTCTTTCCTGGAGGGAGAGCTGGTGATCGTGGCGGGGGCGATCCTGTCCGCACGCCAGGGGGCCGGCATGACCCCCTGGGAGATCGGCGGTGCGGCGGTGGCGGGAACCATGGTCGGGGATCAGCTCGTCTACTGGATCGGTCGGTTGGTGAAAGATCCCCAGGATTTCGAGCTCCGGGGGCGGCGCCTCCTGGACGATCGACGAACCCGAGTCCTGGAGGAGTCCCTCGAGAGCCACGGGATGCAGGCCGTGTTCCTCTTCCGGTACGCCTTCGGTCTCCGGACTCTGGGATACTTCGTGGCCGGAGTCCTCCGGATGTCCTACATTCGGTTCTTCGTAGCGGACCTCGCGGGATCCGGCACGTGGGTGGCGATCCTGGTGGCCCTGGGATACGGGGTGGGGCGGCCCATTCTCCGGGCCTTGCGGGAGGGCTGGGCCCTGGCGATCACGGTCCCCGTGGCCCTCGTGATCGTGTGGGCAGTGATCCGGATCCAACGTCGTCTGGAGAGCGCGTCGACGCGATATGCTTCCCGCTCCGACGAAGGCTCATCGATGGAGGAGAGTCCATGACCGATTGGATCGAAGAGGGACAGGAGGCTCCGAACTTCACCCTGAAGACCGACGAAGGCGAGGAGATCGAGCTCCAGGAGCTCCGGGGACGCCCGGTCGTTCTCTACTTCTATCCGAAGGACGATACGCCGGGCTGTACGAAGGAGGCCTGCGCCTTCCGGGACCGGAAGGAGGAGCTCGCGGAAAGGGGCGCGCTCGTCCTGGGAGTCAGCCCCGACGGCGTCGAGAGCCATGCCAGCTTCCGGGAGAAGTACGATCTGAACTTCCCCCTGCTGGCGGACACCGACCATCGGGTGGCGGAAAGATACGGGGCCTGGAGAGAGAAGAATCTGTACGGGAAGACCAGGGAGGGGATCCAGCGCTCCACTTTCGTGATCGACGAGGAAGGGATCGTGCGAAAGAGGTGGAGCCGGGTCCGGGTCGACGGTCACGACGAGAGGGTCCTGGAAGCTCTGGAGGAGCTGGACCGGGAACGGAAGGGATGATCGCGCTGCCCGCGGGTTCCCCGGTGGGAGGGGAGGAGGGTTCCGAGTCGTCTGTCAGGAGCCGGGAAGGCGTCAGCCGGACTCCGGCCCGGAGCTCAGGTTCCGGAGCGCGGGGATGAGCTCCCGTTCGAGCTCCGTGACCGTCGGATAGCGCTCCGCGGGATCGGCGGCGAGGGCCCGGCTCAGGACCCGGTCCAGCTCGGCTCCCGCAGGACCGGCGAAGGAGGGTCGATATCCGACCTCCCGGATCTTCTTCAGGACACGGGCCGGAGAGCTTTCCGGGAAGGGATGGTCACCGGAGACCGTCTCGGCCACCACCACCGCCAGGGCGAACAGGTCGCTCCGGGGATCGACCCCACGTCCGGCGAGCTGTTCGGGTGCCATGTACCGGAATGTCCCGATCAGCGATCCGGGGGTCGTCAGATCCCCGGATTCGTCCAGGACCGCCTTGCGGACCTTGGCGACCCCGAAGTCCAGGATCTTGAGAATCGCGGGGCCGTCGGGTTGTTCGGCCAGGAAGAGATTCCCGGGTTTCAGGTCCCGATGGATGATTCCCTCCCGGTGTGCGGTGTCGAGGGCGGAGCAGGCCTGGGAATACCATTCCGCGGCCCGGGAGGCGGGGATCGGCCCCTCCTCGGCCAGGGCGGCCATGGTGGAGCCCACCAGGAGCTCCATCACCAGGTAGGCGGCTCCGGTGGTGGTGGTTCCGTAGTCGTGGACGGTCACGATGTTCGGGTGGTGGAGCCGGGCGGTCAGCCGCGCCTCGGTCTCGAACCGCTTCGAGACCTCCTCGGTGGCCAGGGTTCCCATGAGGACCTTGACGGCGACCTCCCGGGAGAGATGACGGTCCGTGGCCTCGTAAATCGCGCCCATCCCCCCCCGATCGATCCGTCGCTCCAGGTGGTACCGACCACCGATGGCTCGCTCAACCGGCTGGGAGGGGAGGAGCTCCGAGCCGTCCTCGGCGCAGCGGGACTGATCGGCGTCGAAGCACCGACCGCACTCGGGACATTCCTTGACCAGATTGATCTCCTCCTCCCCCAGACGGGTCATCACCTCCCGCTGGATCCGTTGGCTCTGATGTACGCGGTCCTTGAGACGCGCGTTCTCGTAGACCAGGGCGATCTGGGCCGTCAGGGCCTGGAGGAGCCGTCGATCCCGGGGCGTGTAGGGCTCCTCGGATTTCTTCTGCCCCAGGACCATCAATCCCAGGAGCCGTTCGTCGCGGCCGGTCAGGGGGACCAGGAGCTCGGCTCCCAGATCCTCGAGCCAACGGCCCTCCTCCGGAGGGACCCCGGTCAGGTCCTCCGGGTAGCTCGCTGCCTTCCCGTAGGCCTCGAGGAGTCGAAGCAGGGGGCTGTCCTCCGGGATGATCTCCTCCTCGAGATGGATCCCGGTGGAGTGGCCGAGGGTGAGCTCCCGGGAGTGTCGTCGTCGATAGAAGACCCCGGTGCTCTTCGGGTGGAACGCCTCGTAGAGCCGGTCGCTCACGATCCGGGAGATCTCTCCCACCGAGTCGACTTCCTGGACCTCGTCGATGAGGTCCAGGAGGATCCGTTCCTGATCGGCCGTGTCCCGGAGCAGGAGCAGGAACACGGCGAGGGGGAAGGGGAGCAGGGCCAGGTTCCACGCCAGGTCGTCCCAGTGGGCCGGGATCTGTTCCGCCAGCCCGAGCTGGTAGGCCACCGCGAAGATGGCCCAGGGAAGGACTCCGAGGAAGACGATGAGGGCCTGCTGGCGGCCCTTCTGCTCCGGGTAGACCAGGGCCTGGCGGCCGAGGAGGACGAGAACCGCTGCCGCCCACACGGGGAAGATCACTCCTGTGGTCTGCTCGTAGATCGAGAAGATCTCCCACGGGAGCAGCTCGATCTCGAAATGGTAGGCGACGAGGAGAATCGCCAGCAGTCCCCCCCAGCCCATTCCCGCCACGTAGTAGCCGGGAACGACCCAGGGGAATCGCTCCAGCCAGCCTTGGTGCTCCGGGATCACCGAGGCCAGGTGAAGCTCCACGCCCATGTGAAAGCCGGTCAGGAGCGTGGTGGCCGCCAGCCACAGCCAGATCGCGGTCAGGACACCGGGCAGGGCGATCTCCAGGGCCACCGAGGTGGTGAAGAGGAAGAGGAGCTGGGCCCTGAGATATCCGGGTCGCTTGAAGAGAGCGAAGGGCCCGATGAGGAGGTAGGTGAGGGCGGTCAGGGTGGTCACCGTGAAGTCGAAATAGGGGAACGGCATACCGGGTCGCATGGAGAGGGTGATCGTGTCTCCCTCCCGGTCGACGGTGAGGCTCAGGGGCTCTTCCCCCCCGGAGGCGTCGATGGCGGCGTCGAGGTCTTCCAGATCCTCCAGCTCCTCCAGGGGCGTGCCCTGCACCCCTCGCAGCCGGTCGCCCGCCCGGAGACCGGCCTGCTCCGCGGGACCTCCCGGCAGAACGTTGGTCACCTCGAAGAGGTTCTCCTCGTCGGTGGAGAGGGTGATCCCGATCCGCTCCTGGGAGAACCGATACAACTCCCAACCCTGGATGGCCAGGGGAACGACCACCACCAGCACGGCGATCGAGACCAGGACGACTTCGTTCCGGCGCTGTCGGAGCACGATTCGATCGATTCTACTTCGCCGATCGACGGATCCGTACTACACCGGGGATTTCGTCCTCGGGCGACGGGCCGAAAGGGGCGGCTCTCGCCGGGGGAACTGGGACCGGCGCCCCCGACCGAGCGCTCTCGGACGAGACCGGCGCCTCGCCGAGGCCGATCCGGCCCGGTGCGGCTGTGTCGGAGCCTGAGCGATGCGAGGAGTCGAACCGCGACGCCTCCGAGTCCCTTCCAGCACCGCCTCCGGGACACCCGTCCGTGGTAGAACCTGCCGTGGCCGGGTCCCGGATCTCCTCCGGGTATCGACATCTGGGGCATTCGTCCCCGGAACGGCTCCGGTCGGATAGCGAAGACGCGGCAAGGAGCGATGAGAGAATCCAGCCAGCCCAGCGATCCGCCGCCCGGACCCG
This sequence comes from Thermoanaerobaculia bacterium, assembly GCA_033722255.1. Classification (GTDB taxonomy): domain Bacteria; phylum Acidobacteriota; class Thermoanaerobaculia; order Multivoradales; family JAIOJS01; genus JAWVZJ01. The sequence continues at coordinate 5,344 of JAWVZJ010000033.1, forward strand.
TGGGGTACCGGGAGCTCGTCCGGACCAACGTCGACTTCCGGAGGCTCTGGATCGGTCACGTGATCTCTCTGCTGGGAGACTGGTTCAACACCATCGCCCTCTACTCCCTGGTGTCCCGGCTCACGGGCTCGCCCTTCGCTCTGGGGGCGGTCTTTCTCTTCAAGATGCTGCCGCTGGGCCTGGCCTCGCCGGTGGCCGGGATCCTGGTGGATCGCTGGAATCGGCGACGGGTGATGATCGGCTCGGATCTCCTACGGGCCGGGATCGTCCTGGGGTTCCTGGTCGTGGACGAGCCGGGGGAGGTTCCCTTCCTCTATCTTCTCATCGCCCTCCAGGTCGTGGTGGGGGCCTTCTTCCAGCCGGCGCGGTCGGCCTCCATCCCCAACATCGTCTCCAGGCGAGAGCTGCTGACGGCCAACGCCCTCTCCTCCGCCTCCTGGTCGATCATGCTGGCGGTGGGGGCCGCTCTCGGTGGGCTGGCCACCGAGGCCATCGGGGAGCGAAACGTCTTTCTCGTCGACAGTGCCACCTACCTGGTGTCGGCGATCTTCGTCTACCGGACCCGGATTCCTCAAGAGACCGAAGCGCCTCCTCCGGGATCGCCGATCCGGGCGGCCCTCTCCAACCTGGTCGACGGGTGGCGGTATCTGCGGAGGGTCCCCCGGGTGGGCCGGATCGCCTTCGCCAAAGCAGCGTGGTCCCTGGGTGGCGGCGGGCTCGTCTACCTGCTGGCCCTGCTGGGCCAGCGGGTGGCGCCGGCGGCCCAGGCGGCGGGTATCGGGGTCCTGTTCGCCGTCCGGGGCCTGGGGACGGGGATCGGCCCGATCCTGGGTCGTCGCCTCTTCCCGGACAGTCGGATCTGGCCTACCGTCATGGGACTGTGCATCGTCGGGAGCGGAATCGCCTACGTCTCGGTAGGCCTCCTCCCGGCCACCCTGGTCGTCGTGGGGCCCATCCTCCTGGCCCATGCTGCCAGCGGCGCCAACTGGGTCTTCGCCAGTGTCCTCCTCCAGGGCCGGAGCGAGGATCGGTTCCGGGGGCGCCTTTTCGCCACGGAGTGGCTCCTGATCATGACGGCGGACTCCCTGTCGATCCTCGCTGCGAGCCTCCTGCTGGAGACCGGTCTCCTGGACCTCCCCGGTGTGTTTCTGGCCTTCGCTGGACTCCAGGTTCTGTGCGGTCTCCTCTGGCTCCTCGGCGTGGTGCCCCGGGAGCGTCGGGAAAGCTCCAGGCCGGGTCACCCTCGAGGGGACGATGCTCCGGATCTGTCCTGACATTTCCCGACCGGGGGTGCTCGGGGGATCTCGCGAGACGAATACCGTGTTTTCTGGTTTCGGGGCCTTCAGGCCTCGAAGCCCGGAGTCACGGGCTCGGGCTTGACCAGGCCCGCGATGGCGAGCCCGACGAGCAGCCAGCCCCCGACGTGGTAGAGGGCCTGGTAAGCGTGGTAGTCCCAGGCATGGTAGAACCAGATCGGAGCTGACAGCTCCACCGTCACGGCGGCGAAGAGGCCCAGGAGAAAGACGACCAGCACCCGCTGCCCGTACCGAGGCCAGATCGGGAGACCCAGCACCAGGACCCCGACGGCGATCAGGGTGCTGGTGAACATGTTCACGAATCCCCCGAGGAAGACCGACGCGGCCATCGGCTCGGCTCCGTCCTCGCGGTAGAAGACGTGGGCGATCGGGCCTCGACGGTGTCTCTCGGCCCAGATCTGGTCCGCGGCCCGGGAGTGCTCTCCGGAGGTTGTCTCGCCCCTCCAGGGCACGACGTAGACTCCGCTTTCCGGCAGCGTGTCGTCCAGGGCTTCCGTCAGAGCGACTTCGTCCTCGGCGCCGCTCATGACGTAGTTGCCGAAGGGGAGGACTGTCCAGTAGACGGCTCCCCAGATCATCAACACGATCGCTCCCAGAAGGGTGGCGAGCAGGGCGCGTGCGAGCATCTCGTTTCCTCCGACCCGGTTGCGGTGGCATTCGGCGCGAATCGGGCACCGAGATCTCCCCCGGGCCTCGATCGGGCGATGTCGGCGGAGGTTTTCCGCAATTTCCGGTCCGGGATACGCTGCGCGGGTGTACGACCCGGCTCGAACCGCGGGAGAGCTCGCCGTCGCGCCCTCTCCACGCCTTCGCGGGGAGGTTCGGTGACCGATGGAGGTTAGTCTACCGAAAGTCCGATCCTGGAGCGATCCCGTCCTTTCCCCCATGAGCCCCGCGAGTACGACCCCGACGAGACCCGATGAGTAGGGGAGGTTCCCGTGGTGGCGAGTCGGTTCTCGAAGCCCGGGACTTGAGCCGGCGGGACCGAGAGAAAATTCTCCTGGACTCGGTCGATCTCTCGATCCGGTCCGGAGACCGGGTCTCTCTCTCCGGACCCTCCGGGAGTGGCAAGAGTCTCCTCCTCCGGTCCCTGGCGCTCCTGGATCCGGTGGATCGGGGAGAGGTTTTCTTCCGTGGGGAACCGATCCCCGACGAGGCGGTTCCCGCCTTTCGACGGCGGGTCGTCTATCTGCCCCAACGTCCGGTGCTCGTGGAGGGAACGGTGGAGGACAATCTCCGTCTGGGGCTGGACCTGGGAGACGGAGAGGAGAGGACCGCGAGCTCCCCTGAGCTCGGGCAAGCCGTCCGGGCCCTCGGACGATCCTCCGGGTTCCTGGAGGTTGGCGCTGGAGTCCTCTCGGGAGGCGAGGCTCAGCTCGTGGCCCTGGCTCGGGCCCTCCTGGTGGACCCCGAGATCCTCCTCCTTGACGAGCCGACGGCGTCGCTGGACCCGGAGGCCACGGAGCGTCTGGAGAGCCGGATCGTCGACTGGTACCGGGAGGGGGAGGTCGGAGACGAGATTTCCCGCTCCTATCTCTGGGTGACCCACGATCGAGCCCAGTCCCGCCGGGTCGGGGACCGGCTCTTCCGTCTCCGGGAAGGGCGCTTGTCTCGGGAGGCTTGGGGATGAGCGAGTATCTTCGTCTCGGCTACGGACAGGTGGGGCTCGCGGCCCTCCTGATCCTGATCAACGGAGGCATCTCCCTGGGCCTCCGCCTGGGTCTGGAGAGGCGGCTCCTGGTGGCGTCGGTCCGGACCACGGTCCAGCTGCTGCTGGTGGGGCTGGTCCTTCAGCAGGTCTTCGCTTTGAAGAGTCCCACGGTGGTGGTGATCTGGATGCTCTTCATGGCCGTGGTGGCCGGTGTGGCCGCCGTGCGACGCTCGGACCGCCGCTATCCGGGCATCTGGTGGGACAGCGTACTCTCGATCTGGCTCGCGTCCTGGATCGTGACCGGGATCGCCCTGACCGGGATCGTGGGTGTGGATCCCTGGTGGAAGGCGCAGTACTCGATTCCTCTGTTGGGAATGATCCTCGGCAACGCTCTGAACGGGATCTCCCTGGGTCTGGATCGTCTCGGGGAGGAGCTCACGACCCGCCGGGGAGAGGTGGAGCTCCGTCTCACCCTGGGAGCCACCCGGTGGCAGGCTGCGCTCCCGGCCCTGCGGAATGCGGTGCGAACCGGGATGATTCCGATTCTCAACTCCATGAACGTGGTGGGCCTGGTGAGTCTCCCTGGAATGATGACCGGCCAGCTCCTGGCAGGCGTCGATCCGGTGGAAGCGGTGAAGTACCAGATCGTGATCATGTTCCTCATCGCCGCCGGGACGGCCCTGGGGACGGTGGGGGTCGTTCTGTTGGGATACCGGCGGCTCTTCAATCACCGGCACCAGTTCCTGGCCTCCCGGTTGACCCGGGCCTGATCTCCGTCGCTCTCCCGAAAGCGGCACCCCCACCAGAGCGGAGCTCCTCGATCGTGGCCTCCCGTCCCATCGGGAGCGATCGGTCATGGCGGTGGGTCGTGTCCGTTACGGCGTCAGGATCCCAGCAGTCTGAGCGCTTGATATGCTCCTCGCCGCCATGGACCTGAATCCCAGCCCTCGATCGGTCTCCGAGATCCTGGATCGGGCCCGGGGCGGAGAGCGGATCTCCGCCGGCGAGGCCCACACCCTCCTCCGGGACGGAGACCTCCTGGACCTCGGCCTCGCCGCCGACGAGATCCGCAACCGGCACAACGATCCGGGGGTCGCCACCTACAACATCGACCGGAACATCAACTACACCAACGTCTGCGTGTACAAGTGCCGCTTCTGCGCCTTCTACCGCGAGCCCGGGGACCCGGAGGGCTATCTCCTTCCCTTCGAGGAGATCGGGCGGAAGATCGAGGAGACGCTGGCCCTGAACGGTACCGGGATCCTCCTCCAGGGCGGGGTCCATCCCGATCTCGGGATTGGGTATTACGAGGATCTCCTGCGATTCATCCGGGAGAGCTATCCCGCGATCCACGTCCACGCCTTCTCCCCTCCGGAGGTGAAGTTCATCGCCCGGAAGGAGCGGATGAGGTTCGGGGAGGTCATCGGGCGGCTGAAGGAGGCGGGGCTCCAGTCGATCCCCGGCGGCGGGGCCGAGATCCTCTCCGACGGGATCCGCAAGGAGATCCTCGCCTACCCGAAGTGTACGGCCGAGGAGTGGATCGACGTGAACCGGCAGGCCCACGGTCACGGGCTCCGGACCTCGGCCACGATGATGTACGGGATGGGGGAGGGTCTGGAGCCCAGGGTCGAGCACATGCAGAGGATCCGGGATCTCCAGGACGAGACCGGGGGTTTCACGGCCTTCATCTCCTGGACCTTCCAGAGCGCCCACACCGACATGGAGAACGTTCCGGAGACCTACTCCCACGAGTACCTGAAGACCGTGGCCGTGTCCCGGATCTTCCTGGACAACGTCCAGCACTTCCAGACGAGCTGGGTCACCCAGGGCAAGAAGATCGGCCAGCTGGCCCTGAAGCTCGGTGCCGACGACATGGGCTCGATCATGATCGAGGAGAACGTCGTCTCCGCCGCCGGCACGGCCTACAAGATGAGCCAGGAGGAGATGGAGCACCTCATCACCGAGGCGGGGTACGAGCCCCGTCAACGGACCAACCTCTACGAGCGGTTCGTGGAGCGGGAGGAGACCGAGGAGCTGGCTCGCCGGTACCGGGGGTCTCTGACCCCGGAGAACCGGTCCCTGGCCTCACCCCTGCCCGTCGTCGGCTGACCGTCCCAGACCCGGACTCGTCGCCCGTCCTCGATGATCGGCCGTCGGATCGGGCCCTACCAGATCGTGGAGAGGATCGGTGGCGGAGGTCTGGGCACCGTTTTCCGGGCCCGGGACCGGCTGCGGGGCGATCAGGAGGTGGCCCTCAAGATCCTCGACGACAGCCGGCTGACGGAGCCAGAGATCGTGGCCCGGTTCCGGAGAGAGGCGAAGATCGTGGCCGCCCTGAATCACCCAGCCATCGCCGGCTTCCACGATTTCGACGAAGTGTTCCTGGAGGAGGAGGGGGCACCCCGACGCCTCCTCTATCTGGTCCTGGAATGGGTCCCCGGAGAGGACCTGGCGGCCCGGCTCCGACGGCGGGGCCGGCTGCCGCTTCCGGAGATCGTGGAGCTGGGGAGCCAGGCGGCGGGGGCGCTGGCCGTGGCCCACCGGGCCGGCGTCGTCCACCGCGACCTCAAACCGGCGAACCTCCGGATCACGCCGCAGGGGACCCTCAAGATCCTGGACTTCGGTCTGGCGAAGATCCTGGCCGAGAGCCGGCTCTCCCGGGAGGGCATGGACTCGTTCCAGACCGCGGTGGGCTCCGTCCTGGGGACGGCCCGCTACATGGCGCCGGAGCAGCTCCTGGGCGAGCCCGTGGACGAGCGCTCGGATCTGTTCTCCCTGGGAACGATCCTCTACCGGTGTGCCACGGGTCGGGAGGCCTTCGAGGGGGAGAACCTCCTGGAGCTCTTGCGGTCGATCAAGGAGCAGGTGCCGTCCCCTCCCGCCGAGCTCGTCCCGGAGCTGCCGGGAGCCCTGGACCGCCTGATCCGGGACCTCCTGGCCAAAGCCCCGGGAGACCGCCCGGCGTCGGCCACCGCGGTCGCCGAATGCCTCGACGAGCTTTGCTGACGACTTCGGACGGTTTGCGCGATTTCCGAGGAGCGCTGGAGGGACCTTCCTGCGGCTCCCGGGTCTCGGACCCCGCGATCGTCCTCTCTCTCCGGAATTCGAAATCTCGGCTCTCGGAGTAGCCTCGAATCCACCTTCCGCGCTCGAGCCCATGTGGATGAGGCGAGGAAGACGGCGTCGGTTGCACGGTCTCGATGGCCCGGGCCGGCTCCAAGAAGGGCCGTGCCGTCTCCCGATCGCGGCACCCCTCCGGGATGGACCCGGAGCCGAGGGGTGGGGGATCCTCGGAACCTGACGGCCCCGCCGGGAGTCACTCCCCGATGTCGAACTCGACTCCCTGGGCCAGAGGCAGCTCCTCCCCCCAGTTGATGGTGCAGGTCTGGCGCCGCATGTAGGTCTTCCAGGCGTCGGACCCGGCCTCCCGGCCGCCGCCGGTGTCCTTCTCCCCGCCGAAGGCCCCTCCGATCTCCGCCCCCGAGGTGCCGATGTTCACATTGGCGATCCCGCAGTCGCTCCCGACGGCGGAGAGGAAGATCTCGGCGTGACGGACGTTCTGGGTGAAGATGGCGGAGGAAAGGCCCTGGGGCACATCGTTGTGGAGATCGATCGCCTCGTCGAGATCCTCGAACTCCGTCACCCAGAGGATGGGGGCGAAGGTCTCCTCGCAGGTCAGGGGCATCCGCTGGGGGACGTCGACGATGGTGGGCTCCACGAAGAAGCCCACCCGGTCCAGGATCTCTCCTCCGTAGAGGACCTTCCCGCCCTGTTCCCGAGCGGTCTCCAGGGCCTCCCGATACTCGGTCACGGTCTGGGCGTTGACCACCGGGCCCATCAGCGTGTCCTCGTCCATGGGATCGCCGATCCGGATCGAGCCGTAGGCCTTCACCAGGCGCTCCTTGATCTCTTCGGCGATTCCCCGCTGGAGGAAGAGGCGCCGGAGGGTGGTACAGCGCTGCCCAGCGGTCCCGACGGCGGCGAAGAGGCAGGCCCGGAGCACCAGGTCCGGATCCGCGTCGTCCATGACGAGGATCCCGTTGTTGCCCCCGAGCTCCAGCAGGGAGCGTCCGAGGCGGCTGGCGACGACCTCCCCGACGCTCCGGCCCATCCGGGTCGAGCCGGTGGCCGAGATGAGGGGAAATCGCCGGTCCGCCACCATCGGCTCCCCCACTTCCCGGCGGGAGCCGACGATCAGGTTGAAGACCGGGGGCGCGTCGTGGGCGGCCAGGACTCGTTGGGCGATCCTGGTGACGGCGATCGCGCACAGGGGAGTTTCGTGAGACGGCTTCCAGACCATGGAGTCGCCACAGACGGCGGCCACGGTGGAGTTCCAGGCCCAGACCGCGACGGGGAAGTTGAAGGCGGTGATGATCCCCACCGGGCCCAGGGGATGCCACTGCTCGTACATCCGGTGCCGGGGCCGCTCCGACTGCATCGTCTTCCCGTAGAGCTGCCGGGACATCCCCACGGCCAGGTCCGCCATGTCGATCATCTCCTGGACCTCGCCCAGGCCCTCGGAGAGGATCTTGCC
>JAWVZJ010000034.1:0-12844 GCA_033722255.1 Thermoanaerobaculia bacterium
CGGGCTCCGGGAGACCTCCCGGATACCATCCCCGAAACCCCGGGGAAGGGTGAGCGGTCCTCCGGGCAAGCCTCGGGAGAGAAGGGTCCGCCGGGACCCGCGGGAGACCTTCCCGCCGGCGCGCCCCGGTGGATCGGGCCCTACCGGATCCTCGAGCTCCTGGGGGAAGGCGGAATGGGGTCGGTGTATCTCGCCGAGCAGTCCAGGCCGATCCGTCGCCGGGTGGCGATCAAGCTGATCCAGTCCCGGCTCCCGACCCGGGAGGCCGTCTTCCGATTCGAAGCCGAGCGGCGGTCCCTGGCCCGGATGAGCCATCCCAACATCGCCCAGGTTTTCGAGGCCGGAAGCACGGACGAGGGCCAGCCCTACCTGGTCATGGAGCACGTCCCCGGCAAACCGCTGACCCGCTACTGCGACCTGGAAGGACTGAGCGTGGCCCAGAGGCTGGACCTGTTCCTCGAGGTCTGCCAGGGTGTACACCACGCGCACCAGAAAGGGGTCCTCCACCGGGACCTCAAGCCCTCCAACGTCCTGGTCACCGAGGTAGAGGAGCGACCGATCCCCAAGCTCATCGACTTCGGGATCGCCAAGGCGCTCGACGAGTCCGAGGGAGCCGACGAGCCCCTGACCCGGGCCGGTCGGATCGTCGGGACACCCGCCTACCTCTCCCCCGAGGCCGTCCTCGCGCCGGAGGGATCCGACGTGGACGTGCGGTCGGACGTCTACGCCCTCGGGGTCCTTCTCTTCGAGCTCCTCGTCGGCGAAGTGCCCTTCCAGCGGAGCACCGACAACCTGGCCACCCTGATCGATCGGGTCCGGTCCGAGGAGCCGACGCCTCCGAGCCGAGGCTTCGCCTCCCTGGATCCCGTGGTGGCCCGGGCCCGAGCCGGATCCCGGGCCAGCTCCCCGGCCTCACTCCAGCGACGGCTCCGGGGGGACCTGGACTGGATCGTGGTCAAGGCCCTGGCCAAGGAACGGGACCGGCGCTTCGCCTCGGCGGCGTCCCTCGCGGCCGACATTCGTCGGTACCGCCGGTCCGAGCCGGTGACGGCCCGGCCTCCGAGCCGCTGGTATCTCGCCAGCCGCTTCGTCCAGCGCCACAAGATCCAGGTGGTGGCGGCGGCCCTGGTCCTCCTGACCCTGGTCGGAGGGCTCGTCGCCCGGACCCGGGAAGCACGGCGGGCCAACCGGGAGGCGGCCCGGGCCACCGCGGCGGCGGAGCGGGCGGAGCGGGAGGCGGCGGCGGCCAGGGAAGTCTCCGAGTTCCTCCAGGCCCTCTTCGAGCTCTCCGATCCGGTGGCATCCCGGGGCAACGAGGTCACCGCCCGGGAGCTCCTGGACCGGGGAGCCGATCGGATCGACGAGGAGCTGGCCGACCAGCCCGCCACCCGCGCCCGGCTCCGGGAGGTGATGGGCGGGGTCTACCGAAGTCTCGGACTCTACGACGTCTCGGGAGAGCTCCTGGAGGAGTCGGTAGCGGAGCTGGAAGCTCTGGGGAGCGGGCACGAGCTGGCCCTGGCCGACGCCCTGGAGAGCCTGGGCCTCCATCATTACGAGACCGGCCACTACGACGAGACCCGCGCCCTCTACGACCGGGTCCTGAGGATCCGCCGGGAGCGCCTCGGCGAGACCCATCCCGAGACCGCGACCATCCTGGCCCACCTCGGCGACCTCCACGAGGTCCAGGGGGAGTACGAAGAGGCCGCTCCCCTGTTCCGACAGGCCCTGCGGATCCGGGAGCGGATCCTGCCCCGGGATCACCGGGACCGGGCGGAAAATCTGGAACGCCTGGGAATCGTGCTGACTCGACTCGACCGAAGGGCGGATGGAGAGGCGATGATGCGGGAGTCGCTGGAGATCCGTCGACGGATTCTCGGTCCGGACCATCCCCGGGTGGCCCTCACCCTGAACAATCTGGCCATCGCCCGGGCCGAGGGCGGCGATCTCGAGACGGGCCGCCGGCTCTTCCTCGATTCGCTGGAGATCCGCCGAAGGGCCTTGCCCCCGGATCACCCCGACGTCGGCCAGAGCCTCTACAACCTGGGCCTGCTCCACAGCATGAAAAACGAGCTCGAGGAGGCCGAACGGTACTGGCGGAGGGCCGGAGAGATCTGGCGTTCCTCCCTGGACGAGAGCCATCCCCGGCTCTTGCGCCTTCGGACCGAGCTCGCCGGCCTCGCCCGCCGGCAGGGACGCCACCGGGAGGCCGAGCTCGCGTTCCGGACCGTTCTCGAACGCCAGGAGGAGATCCTGGGCCCGGATTCGGTCGAGGTCTCCTCGACTCTCGAGGATCTGGCCGGGCTGCTCCGAGAACGCGGGGCCCTGGACGAGGCGGCCGCCCTCTACCGTCGGTGCCTCGAGGGCCGGAGGAGCCGGCTCCCGGCCGACGACGAGCGGGTGGTCCGGACCAGGGAATCGCTCCGCAAGGTACTCCTCGAGCTGGGTCGGGAGAAGGAGGCGGCGGCTCTACCCGAGACTCCTGCCGCGACGCCGTAGCTACCCGCATCGGCTGCGTTACGCTCCGGCGGAAGTCGGTCCCCCGGACCCGATCTCCGGCCCGAAGGGAGAGGAACCTGGCATCCTCCTTGCGTCACCGGATCGACATGCGCAACCTGGTCTCGACCCTCGGCATCCTGGTTCTCTTCATCGTCGCCGTCTGGGGAATCGGGCGGGTTCTGGGCTTCCAGATCTCCCTGTGGGGAACGTTGATCGGAAGCATCGTCCTCACCGTGATCCTGAATCTCGTCCTCCGCGCCGTTCGGAGGCGATGACCCGAGATCGGTCCCCTCTCCCACCCGACGCCACCGGCGAAGAGCGCAGCGCCATGGCTCGGACCGCTCGGAGCGACTACTCCAAAAAATGGTTCCATTCCGGCCGAAGGTTCCACGGCGGAGGTCCGCAGGGAGCGGGAGCGGGGCCGGGAGGCGGGTTCGCTCAAGCGCTCTTCTCGAATCTTGCCCTACGAAGCCTGGCGCGGCGCGCAGATGCGCACAGGCGCGGGCCCACGGTCCAAAATCGAATAGCCCGCGCCGTCCCCTCCCGGCCCCGATCCCGCAACCGGAGGACCGGCCCAGGCCGGTCGAATGGTCAGTTCCCCATTTTCCTCTTCTTGAGTGCGCCGAGCAACGCGAGGTGCATGCGCGACTTCTAGTCGCGCTGCTCCGCCTGCGTGCTCACGACCCGGGGCTGGGTGAAGTTGCGGTGGCCGTCCCGGGAGTGGTGGAAACCGTAGCCGCTCTCCCGGGCGCCGACCCACGGCGTGCCCCGGGCGCCGCCGACACCCCGGTTGATCCCGACCATTCCCGCCGTGAGGCGACGACCCACTTCCCGTCCCCGCTCTTCGTCGCCGGCGAAGACCACCGCTCCCAGGCCGAAGGGCGAGTCGTTGGCGAGACGGACCGCCTCGTCGGCGTCCGAAACCTCGGTGACGCAGGCCACGGGACCGAAGGTCTCCTCCCGGGCGATCGACATCCCGGGAGTGACGTCCGCCAAAACCGTCGGCTGTACGAAGTTTCCCCGGTGGCCCTCGCCGCCGTAGAGCACTCTGGCTCCCCGGTCCACGGCCTCCTCGAGCTGGGCCAGCACGTGGTCCCGCTGGCGTCCGTTGACCATCGGTCCCAGGCGGTTCTCCTCCTCCAGGCCGTGTCCGATGGGCGACCACTCTCCGGCCGCTTCGACCAGGAGATCGAGGAATCGCTCCGCCACCGGCGACTCCACGAAGATCCGCTCGGTGCTGATGCAGGCCTGGCCGGTGTTGTCGAAGCTCGACTGCGCGGCGAAGGAGGCCGCCGCCTCGAGATCGGCGTCGGCGAGAACCAGGAGCGGGTCCTTCCCGCCGAGCTCCAGGATGACCCGCTTCAGCCCGTCGCTGGCGGCGGTCAGGATCTTCTTGCCCACCTCCCGGGAGCCGGTGAAAGCGATGAGGTCCACCTCGGCAGCCACCAGAGCCTTCCCCTGGGCGTCGGCTCCCTGCACCACCTGGAGAGCCCCGTCCGGCAGAGCGTCGGCCACGATCTCGGCGTAGGCCTGGCCGATGAGGGGAGTTTCTTCCGACGGCTTCAGCACCACCGTGTTGCCGGCGACCAGGGCCGGCAACACCAGCCAGTGGGGCATGGCCACCGGGTAGTTCCAGGGTGTGATGGCGGCGCAGACCCCGAAGGGATCGTGGTAGACAGTCGACCGGGTCCTCTCGTCCTCCACGACCTCGGGAGCCAGGGCCTCGACGATCTCCGCCAACTCCTCCTCGAGCCCTTTGCCACAGGCCCGGATCTCTCCCAGGGAGCGGGCCAGGGGCTTGCCCATCTCCCGGGTCAGCAGCGGGGCCAGCTCCTCGGCCCGAGACAGGAGCTCCTCTCCCACCGGAGCGAGGGCCGCAGCGCGCCCCTCGAGCCCGCGCTCGTCCCAGGACGGCTGGACCTGCCGGGCCCGGGCCACGATGGCCGGGATCTCCTCCACCGGCGTGATCGGGACCTCGCCGACGAGCTCACCGGTGGCGGGATCGAAGGACCTCAGTACGTCTGTCATCCCCCGAAGCTATCACGTCGGAACCGGTGTCCGCTCGGCCCCGAGAGCTTGCCCGTCGGCGTCGGCACCGCTCCCCGGAAGGGTCCGCCGATCGATCTCTGCCCCCGAATCCCCGTCAGTCGTCTCCGGAGTCCCGCTCGAAGACGGGATGGAGAAAGGGAACCAGGGCCAGCACGACGGCGGGGGTGTAGAGCTCGGTGCGGTCGATGGCGTCTCGGGTGAGGAGACCCACGGCCCCATTCGACCGTTTCGAGCCCTCCCGGCCGAACACGAGATCGTCGGCGACGCCCAGCTCCTCGCCGTCCCGGACCAGGGAGGCCACCGGGGGTGGGAGCTCGAAGGTGCCGGTCCGGCTCTCGCCGAGGCCGGCCGGGCTCCTGGCTCGGATCGCCACCCAGGCGAAGGCGACGAGACGCTCTTCCCGCTCCCCCGATCCCTCGGCAACTCCAGCCATCTCCGGCAGGGAGGCGACGCCTCCCTCGATCCCGACCCAGAACGCGGCATCGGGCTCGGCAGCGGCGACGGCTGCGACCCGGAGCCGGGCCCCGCGCCGGGTCTCCTCGTCGGTGAGGGGTTGGTCGGAGACCTCCACGTCCACGGAGAGCCCCTCCACTCGGAACCGCCGATCCCGGAAGGCCCGCTGAAAACCTAGCCGGGAGGCCTCGATCTTCACCGGATTGCCCGAGGCGACGACGACCCGCTCCCTGGAGACGGACGACTCCATGGCGGGTCAGTCGACGGTGACGTCCGGGGGCTCCGGGGCGGTCGGCGGCGGCTCGTAGGCCTCCAGCTCTTCCAGGAGCACTTCCACCGCCTTCTCGATGGAGGGATCGTTTCCGGCGGCGATCTCCTCCGGCCGGTCCCAGACCTCGATGTCGGGGTCCACTCCCTCCCCCTCGACGGCCCACTCGCCCTCGGTGGTGAAGAAGCGGAAGGTCGGATAGAGCACCCCGCCGCCGTCCACCAGCATCGGATTCCCGGAGACTCCGATCAGGCCGCCCCAGGTGGTGGTCCCGATGATCGGCCCGAGGCCCTCCTTCCGGAAGTAGTACGGCAGGGCGTCGCCGCCGGAGGCTGCGTACCCGTTGATGAGCATGGCCATGGGGCCATCGTGGACGTAGCCCGGCGACGAGAAGGCCTCCAGCCCCCGGCGGGCCCAGTAAGAGAGGGTCGTCCGGGAGAGCATGTCGATCATCTGGACGGGGATGAAGCCGCCGCCGTTGTAGCGCTCGTCGACGATCAGGGCCGGCTTGGAGACCTGGCTGTAGAAGAGCTTCTGGAGCATCCGGTTCCCGGCCTGGGCCGTGTTCGGGAGATGGATGTAGCCGATCCGGCCGTCGGAGAGCCGATCCACGAGCTCGGCCTTGGTCCGGACCCAGGCCAGGTACCGCAGATTCGTCTCGCTGGTCACCGTCCGGACCGTCTCGGTCCGGGCACCGTCGAGGCTCGGCTCCTCGTTGACCGTGATCGTCACCTGTCGGTCGCCCTTGCCCTGGAGGAGCCGGTAGGGATTCTCGTCCGTGGTCAGCTCCCGGCCGTCGACGGCCAGGAGGAAATCCCCCTCCTCCACCTCGACTCCCGGCTCGGTCAGGGGCGAGCGATAGTCCTCGTGCCAATTCTCACCGGGGAAGATCCGGGCGATCCGGTAGCGACCGGACTCGTCGGCCTCGAGCTCGGCCCCGAGCATGCCGCCCTCGACCCGCTCGATCTCCGGCTCCTCTCCACGCTGCACGTAGGCGTGACCGGCCTCCAGCTCCGCCACCATGTGGCTGAAGAGGAAATCCAGGTCGCTCCGGTGGGCGACCCAGGGCAGCAGTGCTCCGTACCGCTCCCGCATGGCCTCCCAGTCGACGCCGTGCATCTCCGGGTCGTAGAAGAAGTCCCGCCCGAGGCGCCAGGCCTCGGCGAACATCTGCCGCCACTCGGCCCGGGGATCGATCTTCATCCGGAGACCCGAGAGGTCCAAGGTCTTGGCCTCCTCGCCGTTCGCGGAAGCGGACGCGATGCTCCACTCCTCTCCCGAGCGGTAGAGGACTTGCTCCCCGTCGGCGCCCAGGACGTACGAGGAGACGCCAGAGGCGATCTCCTTCGCCTCCCGCTTCTTGAGGTCGTACCGCATCAGCTTCGGCGAGTCTCCTTCCGGGAAAGTCCGGTAGAGAACCCCGCCCTCCACGGCGGAAAGGTCGGCGTAGTTGCCGGCGGAGAGGCCGGGAAGGGCCACGGTGCGAACCGCGAAACCCTCCGGCTCGACCACGACCGTCGGGGGATTCTCGTCCTTCTCCTCGTCGTCCGGCTCGTCCGCCCCGCCTTTCTCCTCGTTCTCGTCGCCCTCCCCGCCATCGACCTCGACCTCGTCGCTCCGGGGTGGAAACAGGGGCTCGGCCCCGGGATCCAGGGCGAAGGCGTAGACCCGGGTGGCATCGTCGTAGACGAAGTCGAACTCGAACGCGGAGACGGTCAGGTTGTAGTCCCGGTTGCTGAGGAAGAAGAGGTGCTTCCCGTCGGCACCGAAAACGGGCTGGAAGTCGAAGGTCGTCCCGTCACCGAGGACGGTCGCCTCGTCCTCCTCGAGGGAGTAGAGGGCGAGGCTCGGGAGCTCGGTCTCGGGGTGGCTCCGCTCGTAGGCGAGCCAGCGGCTGTCCGGAGACCAGCGGTAGGTGTCGAGATCCCCCTCGTCCCCGGTGTCCACGAGCGTGATCTCTCCGGAATCGACCTCGAGGATCTGTAGCCGGGCGGCGCTGTCGGCAAAGGCGAGCTTCTCCCCGTCGGGACTCCAGAGGGCCGGATAGCGCCACATGGACCCTCCCCGGGTGAGCTGACGGGGCTCGGAGGTCCCGACTCCCTTCTCGGTCTGCGGACGGAGGTAGAGCTCCATCTCCCCGGTGGTGTCGGACCAGTAGGCGATCCACCGGCCGTCCGGGGACCAGGAGGGCGCGCTCTCCCGGACCCCCTGGGTGTCGGTCAGGTTCCGGGTGGCGCCGTGTTCGGCGGGCACGGTGAAGAGGTCTCCCCGGGCCTCGAAGATCGCCCGCTCGCCGCCGGGGGAGAGGTTCGCCGCGGCGATGTTGTCGTCCACCTCCTCCCAGTGGGGCACGGTGTGGGGAAGGTCGTTCCCCAGCGTGACCGGGATCTTCGCCACCTCCTCGGTGTCCAGCTCGAGGCGGTAGAGCCAGCCACCGTTCATGAAGACGATCGCCTCCGGCCCGAGGCTGGGCCAGAGGACGTCGTACTCGTCGAAATCCGTGACCTGGCGGAGCTCGTCGGTTTCGAGATCCAGGGCGAACAGGTTCAGGGTGTGGTCCCGGTCGGAGGTGAAGTAGATCGTGTCCCGGTGCCACATGGGGAAGTTGTCGCTGCCCGGAAAGTCGGTGCGGCGCTCGGACTGCATCGCCTCCAGATCGAAAGTCCAGATGTCCTGGTTCCGTCCCCCCTGATACCGCTTCCAGGTCCGGAACTCCCGGTCGTAGTAGGTGTAGGCCAGTCGGCTGCCGTCGGGACCGAAGGAGGCGCTGCCTCCGACCTCGATGGGGAGGGGTCGCTCCAGGCCTCCGTCGGGATCGACCAGGAAGTAGCGCCCGGGACGGGGTCCCCAGGGTGTTCGGTTCATCCGCACCAGGATCTCGCCTTCGGGGCTCCAGCCCTGGATCCAGTAGTCGAAGCCGCCCCGGGGCGGCATGGTGCCCACGTCGTTGTAGAAGGTCAGCTGTCTCGCCTCGCCGCCCCCGGAGGGGATGACGTGGACCTGACGGGTGCCCGAGTACTCCGCGGAGTAGGCCACCAGACTGCCGTCGGGAGAGATCTTCGGAGTCAGCTCGACGCCGGGATGAGAGGTCAGTCGCCAGGCCCGGCCGCCGTCCGTCGGCGCCCTCCAGAGGTCGCCGCCGTAGACGAAGACGACGAAGTTTCCGTGGATCGCCGGATAGCGCAGCAGCCGCGCCTCCCCCTCGCCCGTCGTGGCCAGGGCGCTGGAGGAGATTCCGGCGAGCAGAACCGTCGACAGGAGGGTGAGCAGGAGGCCGGTGGACCGACGGGCGAAGATCTGGCGGAGGCGGGCTTTCAGATTCACGGTTTCTCCCTCCAGGGCGATTCGATCTCGAAGCGAAGGACGACGCGGGCGTCCCGAGGTTCCAGTGTAGCGGGCCTGCGGTCCCGTCGCCTCCGGTCGGAACCTCGGTGGTCCGCTCGAAGCCGAGACGCCGCCCGACTTCGAAACCGATCCTCTCAGACGCGGGCGGGCCAGCGACCACTCAAGATGGCCAGGGCGGTTCGTATCCCTCTACAATCTTCCCCGACGTGATCGGTGAGAGGTTGGCGCACTTCCGGATCACCGCCGAGCTGGGAAAGGGCGGGATGGGCGAGGTCTGGCGCGCCGAAGACACCAGGCTCGGCCGCGAGGTGGCCCTCAAGATCCTTCCGCGGGCTTTCGTGGAGGATTCGGAGCGTCTGGCCAGATTCCAGCGGGAGGCGAAGGTCCTGGCCAGCCTCAACCACCCGAACATCGCCGCCGTCCACGAGGTGCGAGAGGAGGAGGGCGTCCACTTCCTGGTCATGGAGCTCGCCCCCGGGGAGACCCTGGCCCACCGGATCGAGAGGGGGCCGATCCCCGTCGACGAAGCGGTCGCCATCGCCCTGCAGATCGCCGCCGGACTCGAGGCCGCCCACGAGCGGAAGATCGTCCACCGGGATCTCAAGCCCGCCAACATCAAGGTCGACTCCAGGGGAAGGGTCAAGATCCTCGACTTCGGCCTCGCCAAGGCCCTGGGCCCGGGTCGGGAAGGGGGCTCCGGCCCCGGCGAGACCGCGGCTCCCACGGCGACGTTCCCCTCCACCGATCCCGGCACCGTGCTCGGCACGGCAGCCTACATGAGCCCGGAGCAGGCCCGGGGCGAGACGGTGGACGGCCGGACCGATCTCTGGGCCCTGGGGTCGATCCTGTTCGAGATGCTGAGCGGGCGACGGCTCTTCGAAGCCGGCTCCCTCGCGGACACCCTGGCCGCGGTCCTGGAGGCTCCGATCGATCTGGAGGCCCTGCCCGGAGCCACTCCTCCCCCCGTCCGGAGACTCCTCCGTCGGCTACTCCAGAGGGACCTCGATCTCCGACTCCGGCACCCCGGAGACGCCTGGCTCGAGCTCAGGGATGCCCGGGAGCAGGAGCCGGAAAGATCACGGTCCCCGGCCCCGGAGGACCCTGTCGAGCCTCCGCCCGCGAGGTCCGGCTCCTTCGTCCTGAGCATGGAGATCTGTCGACACCTCGACCGGGAGAGCCTGGTCCCGGAGATGATCGACGATTCGCTGGAGCTCCTGGACAACGAACGCGAGTCGGAGGTCCTGGCCGTCTACCTCCCCTCCCTGGGAGCCGACCGGGAGCTCTTCCGGGAGATCGTCGAACGGTCGAGCTTCCGCGGCCTCGCCGTGACCCCGTACGGCTGGGAGGAGGATGCGGATCTCCGGCCCCCGATCCCGCTGCGGGACCACCTGACCATCCTGGCCCGCCTCGTCGAAGACGCGGTCTCCAGGATTCGGCCCCGGGACACGATTCTGGTCGGGTTCTCCAGCGGATCCGACATGGCGCTGAGACTCCCCTCCGAGGCCGCGGTCGAGGTCCCGTCCCTGGACGGCATCCTGGCCCTCGGCCCGAACCTGAACCTGGACACCGCCTTCTACACCTCCCGCCTGGCCTCGATTCGCTCGAAGTCCTCGGGCGAGATGCTCGACACCCTGAGAGAGATCGGCTCTTCCACGGACTCGGTCGAGGAGTGGGCGATGCTCGTCCCGTATCTCCGCAAGGTCGCGCTGAAGTTCGGCTCCGACGTGGGGACCCTCCAGAAGGTCGCGGCGGAGATTGTCGCTCCGTTCGAGGACGCCGACGATCCTCCCTTCGCCGCCTGGTACCGATCGGTGCGGCAGCAGGGCATCGAGGTCCGGGCCCTCTTCTCGAACGCGACGTTCGATCGGGAGGGTCTCGCCGAGCTGCGGATGGATCACCTCGATTCCGGGATCCTCGGGCCCGACTTCCAGGAGAGCGATCTGGTCACGGAACGAGATCGGAATCACTTCGAGCTCCTGGACGCGGAGCTCGTGGAGACGCGGATCGGAGAGCTGGTCGAGGCGATCCGGAGCCCCCGGGCGGGGTGACGCCGGGCTGCGGGGATCGGACCGTACGACACCGGGATCGGAGTCCGGAGAGTGGCCCTCCAAGCCGGGAGAGATCCGCCGGGCCGTCGACGGCCTTCGAGGCGCAGGAGCGGCTATTCTGGTCTCGCCATGCGAACCGAGACCCCCGTCGTCGCCGATCCCGCGAGGGAAGAACCCTCCACGCAACGAGGCCTTTCGATCCTCCGGCCGGTCCTCGTGCTGTTGGTCATCGCGCTCCTGGCCTCGCCCTCTTCCGCCGAGGTCTCCCTCTCCCTCGTCGGCGGCTGGGGCGGGACGACGAGCCCGGAGGCCGACCTCGAGCTGGGACCCGAGACCGACCTCTCCTACGACGCCGCCGAGGGCTCCTTTCTCCAGTACGACGCCCGGATCACCTGGTGGAGCCCCCGGCCGACGGGCTGGGGCCTGGGGCTCGATCTCGCCTGGGCGGCCTCGGAGATCGACCTGACCCCGGACCTCTTCTTCATCGCCGTCCAACCGCCACCGGACCTGGCCCTGACCTCCCTGGAGGCGGACCTCGATGCGGTGACCCTCCATCTCCTGCGAAGACGGGTCACCCGGGGCACCCTGGGCCTTCCCCTGGTCCTCTACGGCGGCGGCGGGATCGGAGCCCTGGTGCCGGAGATCCGGGGGCGGATCGGCACCCGGGAGATCGACTCCCGGGAGCTCGCCGGGCCGCGGCTGGAGGCGGTCCTGGGGCTCGAGTCGGAGCTGGATCCGGGGATCGGGCTGACGCTCGAGGCCCGGGTCCACTACTCCCGCCTCGCGGTGGACCTCCCCCGGAGCTCGTCGATCGACGCGGACTTCTGGGGAGCCTCTCTCCTCTTCGGAATCACCCTGCGGAACGGTCCCCTCCCCGGGACCTGACACGTCAGCCGGCCAGGAGATCCCACCGGCCCCAGGCCACGAAGCCGGCCACCAGGAAGAGGAGCCAGGCCGGGACGCTCATCGCCACCTCGCCCCGCCGGAGATGGGCGCCGATGGCGCCTCCCATCAACAGGACGAGGCCGGCCGCGGCCAGGGGAGTGAGCCAGGGGAGGATGCCCAGCCAGAGGGGCAGGACCACTCCGAGAGCTCCCAGGACCTCGGCCAGCCCGATCATCTTGAACGCCCCCGGACCCACGTCTTCCAGGACCGGCATCGACCGGGCCATCTGTTCCCTCGAGCGCAGGAGCTTCATCCCCCCCGAGACCAGAAAGGTGACGGCGAGAACCCCTTGGGCGATCCAGAGTGCTGTATTCATGGCGGCCTCCTCGGAACATTATCCCGGATGATCGACGGAGTTTCTAGCCGAGGGCGGCTCGAGCTCCTGCCAGACGGTCCACCAGGGGCCATCAGCCGCCCGTGCTCCTCGCGTTGTTCGGCGCTCCGAAACGGCTCCGTCAGTACCGCCAGCTGGTGAGATCCGCTCCCTCGGGAGCCGACTCCTCGATCCGCTCCAGGATCCGGGGCAGGTACATCGTGTTGTAGCGCAGCCTGGAGATGTGGTTCGGGTTGTCGTGATCCCCGTTCCAGCAGTGCTCGGCCCGATCGCCGTAGTCCACCTCGCCGTCGTAATAGGGCTCCTTGGTCGACTCCAGGAACTCCTCCACGAGATAGACGGCGTTGTTCAGGTAGTAGTTGTCCATGTCGCCGCAGTAGATGTGGATCTTCCCCTCCAGGTCGGGACCGATCTCGGCCCAATCCCGCTCCAGGATGTGGCCGAGGTCGTAGTTCTCCCGCCAGTAGGCCGCCACCTCCGGGTCGATCTCCCCGGTGAGCTTGTCGAAGATCCGGGCCGGGTAGCCCCCGGGTCCCACCGGCGAGAAGACCGCCTCCCAGATGTCGAACTGGTTCCCCGATCGGGTGCGGGTACCCAGGGCCAGCTCCATGTGGTTGAAGTCCTCCATCGTCATGTCCACGTGTCCGAGATAATCCCTTCGGCCGGGACGGGCGATCCGACCGAAGGGCCCCTCCCGGTAGTAGGCGTTCTCGTCCTCGTAGAGGTTCACCGTCATGTAGGCCCGGAAGTCGATCGGGTCGGGGCAGGCGGCAAAGCAGCCGTTGTACTCGGTGGGATAGAAGACCTGGGCGGCCAGGGCCTCCCAGCCCCCGGTGGAGCCTCCGTAGAGGAACCGGGCCCACCCCTCGCCGAGGCCCCGGAACCGCTCCTCGATGTAGGGGACCA
>JAWVZJ010000035.1:0-12739 GCA_033722255.1 Thermoanaerobaculia bacterium
CCACTACCTCGAGGAGAGCTTGCTTCCTCTCCGAAGCTTCTGGTCTCGACCGGAGGGCCTGACCGGAATGGCCCTCGCGATCGTCGCGGTGGAGCTCTTCCTCGCCATCGGATTGTGGATTCCACGAGTCCGTCGGATCGCCGTCGGAACCGGTCTCCTTTTCCACGTGTCCATCCTGGTGGCCCTGGGCCCCTCCCCCGGCCTGGTGATCTTCGCCGTAGAGAGCGTGGCCCTGTACCCGCTCTTCCTGCCCGACTCCCGCTTCTCTCCGATCGAACCGCGACCGATCTGACCACGGGGATCGTGGCCGGGATCGGACGTGGGCCTGCACCCAAAGGGCTCTTCCCGGATCGTGCTCTCGAGACGCATCTTTGGCACGAAGGTTGCTTCTCTTTTCCGCGAATACTGTGAGGCCGGGTCTTCGAACCCCGGCGAACCCCATCGATACCACGGAGGATCAAACACCATGAAGACAACGACATCAAACATACTTGCCGTTCTTCTCGCTCTGGGAGCCCTTCTCGCGGCCCCCACCACGGCCGAAGACCCCTACACCGAGCCCGACGACACCTGGATCAGCATCAGCGGGACCGTGGACGAGGTCAACCCGGATACCTTCCTGCTGGACTACGGCGACGGACTGATCACGGTGGAGATGGACGACGGGGATCGGGACGCCGACGCCTACAAGCTCCTGGAAGGGGACGAAGTCACGGTCAACGGAATGATCGACGACGACTTCTTCGAGACCACGACGATCGAGGCCAGCAGCGTTTACGTCGACAAGCTGAACACCTACTTCTACGCCAGCGTGGTGGACGAGGAGGACGCCTTCGTCACCATCACCACCCCGATCGTCCCCGGGGCCCTGACCATCCAGGGGACGGTCACGGAGATCGCCGGCGAAGAGGAGTTCGTGGTCGACACCGGCCTGCGTAGAGTCCTGGTCGAAACCGACGCCCTGGGTTACGATCCCCTGGACGACGAGGGTTACCAGAGAATCGAGGTCGGAGACGAGGTCAGCGTCACCGGAGAGATCGACGTGGACTTTCTCGAAGGTCGCGAGCTGGTTGCCAGCTCGGTCATCGAGCTCCGAGACTGACGCGCCGAGTCCCGAAACAGCGAGAGCCGAAGCTCCGGGTTCCCGGGGCCCCGGCACCGATCGCCCGCTCCCGACCGACCCACTGGCCGGGGCGGGCCTTTTCTTCGCCGAGTTGGTGGTTCCTTCGGACGCAAAGGCGCTCCCGGAACCGACCCGAGGAGGGACCCGAGTCCGACTCCGATCGGTCTCCCAGGGGCCCCTTCCCCCTACGAACCAAGCCCGATCCCTCGGTCCGTGGAAGCACCGCACCGTCGGATCTCGATCGCCCCTTCAACTCAGCTCCTCCCGGATCACGTCGAGGAGCACTTCGGGGGAGAACGGCTTCTGAATGAACGGGATCTCTCCAGGACGATCTTCGCTCGCCGGCCCCTGAGCATAGCCGGACATCACGACCAGCCGCACCTCTGGAAACCGGTCCCGGACCTCGTCCACGAGCTCCCAGCCGCTCATCCCGGGGAGGACGACATCGGTGAGGAGGAGGTCGAACTCTCCCCCCTCCTCTTCCAGGATCTCCAGGCCGTTCTCCGCGTCGGCGGCGGTCCGGACGTCGAAGCCGGCATCGTCGAGGATGCGGCGGGCGATCCGGCGGACGTCGGGGGCGTCCTCCACCACCAGGAGTCTTCCCGTCATCTCGCTCTCACCGAATCTCCTCCGGGCAGATGATTCCTCTTCCAACGGGGGTTCCCCGGGCGCACCCTCGGCCGGGGGAAAGCGGACGGTGAAGGTCGCGCCCTCCCCGGGCTCGCTGTCCACGTGGATCGTCCCTCCGCTCTGCTTGACGATGCCGTAGGAGACCGCCAGACCCAGCCCCGTTCCTTCCGCGCCCTCTTTAGTCGTGAAGAAGGGTTCGAAGACCCGGGCCCGGGCCTCCTCGTCCATTCCCACGCCGGTGTCCGAGACCTCCAGGCAGACGTACGACCCGGGCTCCAGGCCCGGCCTCTCCCCGACCTCTTCCCGGTCGAGCTCCTCCACCTCCGTCGACAGCCTCACGGTCCCGCCCTCCGGCATGGCGTCCCGGGCGTTGACGGCGAGGTTGAGGACCACCTGCTCGATCTGGCCGGAATCGACCCGGATCGGGGGGAGGTCCCGAGCGTACTCCGTTTCCACGTTGATCGTCTCCCCCAGGACCCGATCCAGGAGCTCCTCCATGTCCGACAGGATTCCGTTCAGATCCACGATCCGGGGACGGAGCATCTGCTCCCGGCTGAAGGCCAGAAGCTGGCTCGTCAATCGCGCGGCCCGGTCCGAGGCTCTCTGGATCACTTCGACCTCCTCCACCAGCGAGCTCGAGGAGGCCAGATCCATGCGGAGGAGGTCCGACTGGGACCGGATGACGGTCAGGAGGTTGTTGAAGTCGTGGGCGATGCCTCCGGCCAGCCGTCCCACGGCCTCCATCTTCTGCGCTTGACGGAGCTGGCTCTCCAGCTCCTTCCGGTCGGTGATGTCCCGGAGATTCACCACGACCCCGCCGACGGCGGAGACGTGGAGGAGATTCCGTGCCCTGGACTCCACGTACCGCACAGAGCCGTCCTTCGCCAGCATCCGGTGGGTTTGTACCAGGGTTTCGCCGGGCCTCTCCAGAAGGGATCGGAGCTCCGCGATCGCCTGATCCCGATCCTCGGGATGGACCCGAGGGGCCCCGGACGTCCCGGTGATCTCCCGGGGCGTGTACCCGAGGACCTCCACGACCGTCGGCGACACGTACCGGGTGACCAGGTTCTCGTCCAGGATCCCGATGACATCCGCGGAGTTCTCGATCATGGCTCGAAAGTGCTCCTCGGCCCGCCGGAGGTCCTCCTCGGCTCTCTTCCGTTCGGTGATGTCCTCGGTGATTCCCAGGAGGCGGTAGACCTCTCCCTCCTCGTCCCGGATCGGGAACGCCCGCTCCCACAGCCACCGGACCTCTCCGTCCGGCCGGACGATCCGATACTCCTCGTCGTAGGTCCCCCTCGCCTGCCGGGGGAGTGCCCTCCGGATCCGGTCCCGGTCGTCGGGGTGGACGTGATCGAGCCAGCGCGTCGCCTCTTCGTACAGCTCCTCCGGAGGGTGTCCCATCACCGTCCGGTAGGCCGGGCTGACGTACTCCATCTCCTCCTTGTCCGGAGAGCTGATCCAGAAAACGCTATCGATCTTCTCGGCGAGCTGGCGGAACCGGGCCTCGCTCTCCCGGAGCCGTTTCGCCGCCCTCTCCCGCTCCGTGACGTCGGCGAAGGAGACGATGACCTCGTCCACCGCCTCCCGACCTTCGCGCCCAGCCCGGAACGGTACGGCGTTCACCGACAGCACCGCCGATCTCCCCTCCTCGAAGCCGTGGACGACGATCTGCTCGTTCCAGACCGGTTTTCCGGTCTCGAGAACCCGGGCCGCCGGGAGGTCCTCGGGATCCATCGGCTGCCCGCTCCGATGGGTGATCTCCCACTCGGAGGAGTCGTACCCCCGACCGAGGAGCTCCGGACGGCTGAACGGAGTCAGGTGGGTCGCGGTTTCGTTAGCGTACGTGATGCGTCCGTTCCGGTCCAGGATCACCACACCCTCGGCCAGGGCATCCAGGATCCGCTCCAGGCGTTCCCGGGCACGCGAGAGCTCGGTGATGTCGCTGGCCAGGCCTCCGACCCGCACCACCTCGCCCTCCTCGTTCTCGATCGGAAACGCCCTCTGCCGGATCCACCGGACCTCCCCGTCGGGACGGACGATCCGGTACTCCTCCTCGTACGGTGCCCGCTCCCGATCGGAGAAGATCTCCTCCATCCGGTGACGGTCCTCGGGGTGGATCAGGTCGAGATACTCCCGCCAATCCTCGATCACCTCGTCGAGCCCCGTCAGCTCGTGGTACCCCGGGCTGGCATAGATGGGCTTCCCCTCGGGGGTGGACAGCCAGAACATGGCGTCCAGATTCTCCGCCAGCTGGCGGAAGCGCCGATCGCTCGTCCGGAGATCTCGCTCGGCCCGCTCCCGTTCCCAGACCCGGCCGAGCTGAACCCCGATCTGTTCCAGGAGAGCCACGATCCCGGAGTCGGGACCCTTCGGCTCGACCGTGTAGAACTCCAGGACGGCCAGGGCCCGTTCCCCCGACATCAACGGCACGGCCAACCCGGAGGAGACCGGAGAGGAGTGGTCCCCGCCCACCCGGAAAAAGTCGGGGTCCTCGGCCACCCTTTCCACCCACTCCGCCGTGCCCTTCTCCAACACTCGCCCCGGGAGGCCCTCCTCCCGACTCCAGCTCCGGTCCTCCGTGGCAATCCGGAACGCCTCCAGGCCTTCGGTCTCCGGATCCAGGTGCCAGATCGCCGAGGACCGGATCCCGTCTCCCTCGTCCTCCGCGGCCAGAAATGCGTGGCCCACGGAGAACCCGAGGGACCGACAGACCTCCGGAATCGCCCTTTCGAGAGCCCCTCCCAGGCGTCGCTCTTCGTTGGCGATGGCAGTGACCTTCTGGAGCAGGGACAGGTGCTCCGCCTGCCGCTCCAGGCTCTCCATCTCCTCCTGAGACTGGGCCAACCGGCGCCCAAAGGGCCCGCTGACGTCCTGGATATACCCGGTGAGTACGATCTCCCCGTCCTCCTCCACCGCCCGCCCCTGCTCCAGAACCCACCGCTCCTCCCCCGAGCGGGTCTCGATCCGATAGACCAGACGGAAGGAATCCTGCCGGTCGACGGCTTGCTGGACCTCCTTCCAGATCCGTTCCCGGTCCTCGGGATGGATCAGGTCGGCGTAGGGGACCCGCTCGTTCCGGACGAGCTCGGACGGCTCGTAGCCCGTCAACTCCTTCACGTTCCTGGTGAGACCGAGCATCGTCCAGTCCCGGTCGTTCCGGCAACGGTAGACCACACCGGGCAGGTCGGAGAGGAGATGATTCAGGATCCCCCGGGCCCGATCGCCGCTCAGAGAGCCCGGCTCCCGCGATCTTCTTTCGTCTTCGTCCGACATGACACTCCAAAGAGCCGTCCGGAAGGCGCGTTTCGGACGATCCGAAGCTGCAATTTCCGGTCCAGAGATCCAGGGCGAGCCGTTGCGAGGTCGCCCCGTACCGTCTCGTGAGAAAAGGCGCGCAATCTGTATCTATGTATACCAGCCCGGGTCTCCGAGGCAGCTCCTCGAGAGCAAAATCGTGACAGCCCTCGGGAATCTGCGGGCGTAGGGTGCGGCTCGGTCATGAGCCGAAAGGACGCCGATCGGCCCGGAGGCGATCTCCGTTCCGCTTCCAAGGAACCGGCCCCGGTGCCCACCGCCCAACCCTTTTGCCTTCCCGTGCGTATGTAAGAGATAGATGCGACCCCTCTCCTCCTCCCTTCCGTCCACCCTCCTGCTCTCCCTCCTGCTGCTACCCGCCGCGGCTCCTGCCGCCCAGGCACCGTCCTCCTCCGGGGAGGCACCCTCGTTCCAGGCCTCGCGGGTTTCCGAGACGCCGGAGATCGACGGCCGGCTGGACGAAGCGGTGTGGGAGGGGGCGGAGCCGATCGAGGGGTTCACCCAGCGGGAACCCGACGAGGGAGCGCCGGCCACCGAAGAGACCGCGGTGCGAATCCTCTACGGCGAGGAGGCCCTCTACGTGGGAGCCCGGCTCCGGGACTCGGAGCCGGTGACCACACGCCTGGGCCGCCGGGACGACTTCCTGGACTCCGACTGGTTCCAGGTCTGGCTGGATCCCCATCTCGACCGGCAGAGCGGCGCCGGCTTCTGGGTCAACCCCTCCAACGTCCAGGTGGACATGGTCCTCTACAACGACACCTGGAACGACTGGAGCTGGGACGCCGTCTGGGTGTCGGAGACCTCGATCGACGAGAAGGGCTGGACGGTGGAGATGCGGATCCCCTACTCCCAGCTCCGCTTCCCTCCCCGGGAGGAGCACGTCTGGGGATTCAACCTCGGACGCCGGATCGAACGGCGGAACGAGATCCTCTACCTGGTCCAGGTCCCCCAGACCGAGACCGGCTTCGTCTCCCGGTTCGCCCGGTTGAACGGCATCGAGGGGATCGAGCCGGCTCGCTCCCTGGAGATCGTCCCCTATGGGGTGTCCCGGGTCGACCTCACCGAGACCGCGGCTCCCGACGATCCCTTCACCTCCTCCACCGAGACCGATCTCTCCGCCGGCCTGGATCTGAAGTACGGGCTGACCTCGAACCTTACCCTCACCGGCACCCTGAACCCCGATTTCGGCCAGGTGGAGGTCGATCCGGCGGTGGTCAACCTGACCCAGTTCGAGACCTTCTTCCCGGAGAAGCGCCCGTTCTTCATCGAGGGTGCTTCGAACTTCAACTTCGGGCGAGGGGCGTCGAACCACAATTTCGGCTTCAACTATTTCCGACCCAGCTTCTTCTACTCCCGACGGATCGGCCGACGGCCCCAGGGTGGATTGACCGGTGACTTCGTGGACAGGCCCGACGAGACCACGATCCTGGGGGCCGCGAAGCTCACGGGGAAGACCCCGGGAGGCTGGACGATCGGGATCCTGGACGCCCTGACCGACGAAGAGACCGGCCGCTTCCGAATCGACGGCGTCACCGATCGGCAGATCGTGGAGCCGATGACCAACTACTTCGTCTCCCGGATCGCCCGGGAGCCCGACGAGAAGTCCCGGATCGGCATGCTCTTCACCGCCGTCGACCGGGACCTGGGCGACACCCTGGAGAAAGATCTGCACGAGGGCGCGTACACGGGCGGGATCGACGGCTATCGGTTCTTCGGGGACAAGGACGTGATCTGGGAGTGGTTCGCCGGGGGCAGCCTGGTCCGGGGGAGCTCCGCCGCCATCGAAGCCACCCAGAGGGGACCGGCCCACGAGTACGACCGACCCGACGCGGGCCATGTGGAGCTGGACACAGGACGCACCTCCCTGACCGGTTGGTCCGCCGGTACGATGGTGGCGAAACAGACCGGGCACTGGAAATACAACCTGAAGGCCGAAACCTACTCCCCGGGCTTCGACACCAACGACGTGGGGTTCATGACTCGGGCCGATATCGTCGCCACCCATGCCGTGCTGCTGTACGACAATCCGGATCTCGGCGAGCGAACCCGCTCTCGGGGCTGGTGGATCGCCAAGTATCAGAACTGGAACCACGACGGAGACCTCCTGGCCAACGGGATCTACGGGAATGGTTGGGTACAGCTGAAAAACTACTGGAACGTCTTCGGATGGGCCGGGGGGAGTGCCGAGACCCTCGACGATCGCAAGACCCGTGGAGGACCGGTGGCGAAGAATCCCGCTGGATGGAATGTAGGCCTCGGCTTCAGCACCGACGGGCGGAAGAGAGTGATTCTGAGCGCGGATCAACACAACAGCGTGAGCACCGAAGGCGGATTCTCCCATGGAGGCGGTATCCGCCTCCGGTACAAACCGACGAGCAACCTCAGTCTCTCTCTGAACCCCTCCTACTCACGCTCTCGGAGCACCTTTCAGTACGTGGCCACCATCGACGATCCCCTCGCCGCCGCGACCTTCGGCAGCCGCTACGTCTTCGCGGAGATCGATCGGGAGACCCTGGAGATCGGGACGCGCCTGGACTGGACCTTCACGCCCCGGCTATCCCTCCAGCTCTACCTCCAGCCCTTCGTCGCCAGCGGCGACTATCGTGGATTCAAGGAGCTGGCCCGCCCCCGAAGCCTCGACTACAGGGTCTACGGGGTCGACGCCGGCACGATCGCCTTCGACGCGGCCGGGGACCGATTCGTGGTCGATCCCGACGCTTCCGGGCCGGCTGGCAGCTTCAGCTTCGGAGACCCCGACTTCAACTTCCGGAGCCTCCGGGGCAGCGCGGTATTGCGCTGGGAATTCCGTCCCGGCTCCGCCGCCTACCTCGTCTGGAACGAGAACCGGGCCGACGTCGCCGGTGTCGGAGACTTCGATTTCGACCGGGACCTCTCCGCCCTCGGAGACGCCCCCTCCGATGACGTCATTCTCCTGAAGATCAGTTACTGGCTCGGATTCTGAGCCACGCGGCCCCATCTCGACACGATCGACGCCACTCCGCGCCGCGAACTCCCGGACCTTCACTCTTCCCCCATCCGGAGCACGGTGCGAAGCTGGTGGAAGGACTGGACCGTTCGGCGTGGCGACCGACCCGGAGATCCAACCTGCCATGGTCTAAACTGGGGTACCTAATCGACCGGGAGAAACGACCATGAAGCGAGAACTCACGTCGATCATCGCCCTCTGCGTCCCTCTCCTCGCCCTCGCGATACCGGCTCCCGCCGACGAGACCAGCGTCGAGATCCGAGAGTGGGACGTTCCCTGGGAGGAGACCCGGCCCCGGGACCCCTACGTGGCCCCGGACGGCGACGTCTGGTTCGTGGGCCAGCGGGGCGACTACCTGGCCTGGCTGGATCCCGAGACCGGGGACTTCCAGCGCCACGATCTCCCCGAAGGAACCGGCCCCCACAACCTGATCGTCGCCGACGACGGCGCCGTCTGGTACGCCGGGAACCGGGCCGCCCACATCGGCCGGATGGATCCGGAGAGCGGAGAGATCGAGGAGATCCCCATGCCGGATCCCCGGGCCCGGGACCCACACACCCTGATCTTCGGCGCCGGCGACACCATCTGGTTCACCGTCCAGGGCGGGAACATGGTGGGCAAGCTGGACCGGAGCTCCCGGGAGGTCACCCTCCTGGAGGTTCCCACCCCGGGAGCCCGGCCCTACGGCATCGTCACCGGCGCCGACGACCGCCCCTGGTTCACGGAGTTCGGCAGCTACAAGCTCGGCACCGTCGACCCCGATGCTGTGAAGCTCCGGGAAATTCCCCTCCCCCGAGAGGATGCCCGTCCCCGCCGGCTGGCCGTGACCTCCGACCAGGCGATCTGGTACGTGGACTACGCTCAGGGGCGCCTGGGCCGGTACGATCCCCCGTCCGGAGACTTCCGGGAGTGGAAGGTCCCCGGAGGCCAGGATTCCCGCCCCTACGGCATGACCGTGGACGACGAGGACCGGCTCTGGTTCGTGGAGACGGCCCCGGACCCGAACCGCCTGGTCGGTTTCGATCCGGAGACCGGGGAGTTCTTCGCCGTCGAGGAGATCCCGAGTGGCGGAGGAACGGTCCGGCACATGATCTTCCACGGACCCACGAAAGCCATCTGGTTCGGGACCGATGCCAACACCGTCGGCCGGGCCCGCGTTCCCTGAGGGCGTGCCCTCAGAAAAAGGGGGTCTCTCCCGTCCGCCGCGGGTGGGTATCGTGGTCCTTCCGGCGATCGCGATTCTGACCCCCCTGGTCCTCCTGATCCTCCCCACCGACGGTGGTGCCTATGTCGACGGAGCTCCCCCCGGGCATACCGGAGGCTTCGAGGAGCCAACCTGTACCTCCTGCCACTTCGGCAATCCGGTGAACGACTCCGCCGGCACTCTCGAGATCTCGGCCCCCTCCGCCTTCGTCCCCGGCGAGGAGTATCCCCTGGAGATCCGGCTCCGTCACCCCGAGCTCGAGCGGGCCGGGTTCCAGCTCAGCGCCCGTTTCGCGAAGGGCTCCGACTCCGGTGACCAGGCCGGTGTCCTGAGCCCCGGTGCCGGAGTCGAGATCGTCGAGGAGGACGGGGTCCAGTACGCCCGCCACACCCGGGACGGTGTCGAGCCTCGAGAGGGCCACGAAATCGAGTGGCGCTTCCGGTGGAAGGCCCCGGCCGCCGCCGAGCCGCCGGTCGTCTTCCACGTGGCGGCCAACGCGGGGAACTACGACGACTCCGAATTCGGCGACTTCGTGTACCGACGGGCCGTGGAGGCGAAGCCCGTTCCGCCCGAGTGAACAACGAGAGCTCGCATCGGGGCTGTCGCAGTCCGGCTTCCCGTCTGACTCCATCCCGGACCAGCGTCTCCTCGAGTCAGTGTCTCCCCAAGACACTCCTTTCGGTCGGGGGGTGCGGTCTCGAACCTGACGAGGAGAGCCGTGGTCCTCCTGTCACTCCGGCAGCGGTGGCGGCTGATCGGCGGGAATCGGCGATTCGTAGGGCTCGCCTCCGGTGGCTTCCTCGAAGAACTCTCGAGCCTCGTCGACCAGTGTGGGATCGCTGAGAAGATCCACCCCCGTGGCCGCCAACACCTTCGCCGCCACCACCGCCCCCTTGACTCCGGCGTCCGTGCCGTGGCAGGCGGTCGTCGCCCAGCTGTGCCAGGGGATCCCCGCCGCCGCCGTGGTCACCGAAAAGCCCGCGGTGGGGGTAATGTAGCTCACCTCCGCCACGTCGGTGGAGCCCCCCTCCACCGGCTCCACTGCTTGGGCAAGGGGCTGGACCTCTTCGTCGTATCCCGTCTCCTCCACCTCCAGGAACCGCTGGAGCTCCCGGGCGAACTCCTGCTCCTCCTCCGTGAAGTCCGGGGCCCCGATCCGCTCCAGATTCCTCTGGAGGGCCTCCTGGAGGGGCCGGTTGAGGAGGTACTCGTGGACCCCGGTGACCAGGGTGACCTCGTGGTCGGTCCGGGTGGCCAGGGCCGCTCCCTCGGCGATGTCCAGGACCCAGGCGTAGTTCCTCTCCACCGTCGGCCGGTCCACGTCCCGGACGTAGTACCAGACCTTCGCGTATTCCGGAACCACGTTCGGTGCCTCACCCCCTGCGGGGATCACGTAGTGGATCCGGGAGGTGGGCTTCACGTGCTCCCGCATCATGTTCACGCCGTGGTTCATCAGCTCCACCGCGTCCAGGGCGCTCCGCCCGTTCCAGGGATCGTGAGACCCGTGGGCGGCTTGGCCGCGGAACTCCACCGTGAAGTTGTTCATCGCCCGGCCCGGCTGGTTCCGGACCTCGGTGTCGGTGGAGGGGTGCCACTCCAGGGCGGCCTCCAGATCGTCGAAGAGCCCCTCCCGGGCCATGTACACCTTGCCCACCACGGTCTCCTCCGCCGGCGTTCCGTAAAGGCGGACCGTCCCGGGGAGATCCCTCTCGTCCATCGTCCGCTTCAGGGCTACCGCCGCCGCCACCGACCCGGCTCCGAACAAATTGTGTCCGCACCCCTGTCCGCTCCGGACCCCGTCCTTCCGGGCTTGCCGGCGGGGCACCGCCGCATTGCCCACTCCGGGAAGGGCGTCGTACTCGGCCAGAATCCCGATCACCGGCGATCCCGATCCGAAGCTGGCGACGAAGGCCGTGGGCATGCCCGCCACCCCCTTCTCCACCTCGAATCCCTCGCTCCGGAGAAACTCGACCAGGAGCTCCGCCGATCGCTCCTCCTTCAGAGCCGTCTCCGCGTAGTCCCAGAGCTCCATGGAGATCCGCCGGATCTCCGGTCGGAGACTCTCGACGCTTCCGATCGCAGCGTCTTTGGGAGATCCGGGCTGAGCCCAGGACGCCGCTATCCCCACGATCACGACTCCGGCCCAGAAGAAGCCGAGAACCGATGAGATCGATCTCGAGCTGCGGACGGAGTGGATCTCGATACTTCTCCCTGAATCTCGCATGGTCACCTCGAACTTTTCAACACCCGGATGATCGTCTCCCGGTCGTAGCCCCTCACGAGGGTCCCGCCGATGTCGAGAACCGGTACTCCCGTCTCCCCTCCGACCTTCCGCCGCATCTCGGCCGCCGCCCCCGGCTGCTTCTCGATGTCCTTTTCCGTGTACGAGACCCCGAGAGCGGCCAGCAACCTCCGGCTCTTCTCGCACCAGGGACACCAGGAGGTGGCGTAGAGGACCACCCGCGGCAACTCCGCTTCGCGAGCCTCCAGTGCCGCCAGGACCTCGGGATCGACCCGAGCCACGTCGGCGTCGGTGAGGACGAGGACGGGATTGTCACGCTGTTCTCGATCGAGGCGGGACCGGCGTGCCACGCGAGCCAGCGATCGCGTTTCCTCCTCGCGCACTTCCGTCTGCGTCCTGCCGAAGACTTCCTCTGTCGCCTCCCGGCTCGCAGTCAGGTCGATCGTCTCGAAAGAAAGACTGCAGAGCGTCCCCCGGACGTCCGTGAACACGACCCGGGATCCGCGGATCTCCCAAGGCCCCTGCGTCTCCAGGCGGGCTCCGTCGAGGGTCACCAGCCAATCCCCAGGTGCCGACACTGCGACCATCGCACCGATGAGAACCACGGCGAGCAGCTTCCATCGATACCGAGTCATCTCCTCTTCCTCCCGGAGACACACCACTCCGAGCCCTCCGAATTCCACCCCCCAACGACTCTTGGTTCGATCCGTCGCATGAATGTATCACCTCGACGCCAATCGATCCAGACTTCACTTCCCGGAATCCGTCCTTCGCCCTCTGGCTTGTGATGAAATCCACCGGGATGACCCCATCTACCGCCGACTCCCTCCCCCATGTCACCATCTACACCGACGGGGGCTGCAAGCCGAATCCGGGCCCGGGGGGATGGGGTGCCGTGATCCTCCCCGTAGACGCAGATCCGATCGAGCTCTACGGCTCCGTCGAGGAGACCACCAACAACCGGATGGAGATCCTCGCCGCCAGGGAGGCCCTCGGTTCCCTCGAAGAGCCCAGCCGGGTCGATCTCTACACCGACTCCGCCTACCTGAAGAACGGAATCACCCGATGGATCGAAGGCTGGCGCTCCCGGGGCTGGATCACCACGGCAAAGACCCCGGTCCAGAACCGGGACCTCTGGCAGGCTCTGGACGAGGAGGCCGGGCGCCACGAGATCGACTGGCACTGGGTAGAGGGTCACTCCGGGGACCGGTGGAACGAGCGAGCCCACGAGCTCGC
>JAWVZJ010000036.1:0-12719 GCA_033722255.1 Thermoanaerobaculia bacterium
AGCCCTCTACACCGAAGTACTTCGACGAATTCGTTACCTCCTTCGCCGCCCCGATTGCTACCGGCTGGAGCGACCAGATGCCGGGTGGGAATTCCACCCACTGAGAAACGCCGACTTTCACGGCGTACTGAGAAATCCGGGTTAGCCGAGGTCCTGCAGGGGGACCAGGACGAACCGGTAGAGGACCGCGTACAGGAGGAGAAAGAACAGGAGGACGGAGACGCCGGCGATCCATCCCGCCCTCTTCCCCTTGAAATGCCGAAGGATCGCCCCCGCGCCCCCCGCCGCGACGAGGGCGAAGAACAGGAAGTGGAGACTCGACCAGAACATCTCCGGGGGGCTATCCCTCGATCTCTTCTTCGTCCTCCAGCTGCTGGACGATCTGCGTGACCTCGATCTCCGCCTTCCGGATCTTCCCCCGGCACAGATCCAGGAGCTTCGCCGCCTGCTGGAGCTCCTCGGCCAGGGTGTCGATGTCCGCCTCTTCGCCTTCGATCCGTTCCAGGATCTCTTCCAGAGTGCCCATGGCCTCGGTGAACGAGAGCTCCTCCAGATCCTCCGACTTCGGTTCGTGGTCGCTCATGGTCCCTCCACTTTACTGCGGATCTCTCCCCGGGCCGTCGTCGTAACCAACCGGGTCCCCTCCGGCGCCTCCTCCGGCCCCCGGACCAGAACCCCGTCGACGGTCCGGGTCACGCTGAATCCCCGCTCCAGGACCCTCGCCGGCGCCAGCTGGCGACAAAGGCGCTCATAGCCTTCGACCCGCTCGACGCTACGGACCAGGGACCTTCGTCCCTCCCGGACCAACCGCCTGGCCAGTCGACGACGCTCTCGTCGCAGACGTCGGGGGACCCGGGGAGCGGACCGAGTCAGACGTCCGACGAGAGCACCGATTCGATCCCGGGAACGATCCAACCGCTCCCGGGCCAGGAAACCCAGGACCCGGGCCGCCTTTTCGACCCGATCCCGCTCTCTTCGGAGGCGGAACCGGACCGTGCCGAGGCCTCGTTCCGCCCTCCCGACCTTCTCCCTTCCCCGTCGAAGCCGATCCCGGGCACGGTCGGCGAGGCGGCTGGCCAGGAGCTCGACCGTCTCTTCCGCCTCCGACACCGTCCCCACCAGGTGTTCCGCCGCCTTGGTCGGGGTCTTGAGGGCCGTGTGGGCCACCCGATCGGCCACCGACTCGTCGATCTGATGTCCCAGACCGGTGACCACGGGGATCGGGCTCCGGGCGATCGCCTCGGCAATGGAGCGGCTGTCGAAAGCGGCGAGATCGGTGCGGGAGCCCCCTCCCCGGGTCACCACCACACAATCGACGGGAAGCCGGGCCGCCATCCGGAGAGCCGACACGATCTCCCGCTCTGCGCTCTTTCCCTGGACCGAGGAGTGGAGAGTATGGACCTCGAAACGGTACGCGCTCTCCCGGAGGGTGCTGAGGAAGTCGTGATAGGCGGCGCTGTCGTGGGAAGTCACGAGAGCGATCCGGAGGGGCAGGGTCGGGAACACCAGGGATCGGTTCGCGTCCAGGATTCCCTCGGCCTCCAACCAGGCTAGGGTCTCCCGGCGTCTCCGGGCCAGATGTCCCAGGGAGAAGACCGGATCCACCTCCCGGACCACCAGCTGGAGCCGCCCTCCGGGAGGATAGAAATCGAGCCCGGCCCGACACCGGATCTCCATCCCCTCGGCCAGGCTCTGGTCGTGACGGGCCAAGGTCTTCTCCACCACGGCGGCGTCGGAGCGGAAGAGGGCCGCCTCGAGCTTGCCCACGATCTCGTCGGCGTCCCCCTTCTCCACCAGCTCGAAGTAGACGTGGCCCCGCCGGCTCCGCCGGAGACGGTGGATCTCTCCACTGACCCAGACCGAGCGGTAGGCCTCCCGGAGGAAGAGCTGGAGCTCGGCCGCGAGCTCCGAGACTCGGTAGGTCGGTTCGTTCGTCAGATCTCGTCTCCTCCGCGACAGCGCCAGCGCGCCACCCGCCGTCGGGGAGCTCCCTCCGTGGAGGAGATCAGCCGAAGCTCGCCAGGTCTTCGGACGACTCCAGGGGGATGCTCTCGGCCCACTCCACCGCCTCCTCGTCGCCAGCGGTGATCTTGTTCACGAACTCCACGGTCTCTCCCCGGGTAGGAAAGATGCGCCAGATGTAGGTGTGCCCCGCGGGAGCGGTGAAGTAGGTGTACTTCCGGATGCTGTCCGACAGGTCGAACCCCAGGTCCCGGTCCCCGTTCCGGCCCACACAGACCATGGCCACGGCCCGGTAGGCCAGAGCCAGCGCCTTCAGGGCATCCTCGTAGTCCGTGAGCTCCTCCTGGGACCGCTCCGAGTGGAGAAGCGCGATCTCCGAAATCTCCTCCTCGGCCAGGACCGTGTAGGCGACGTCGTTGCGGTCCAGGGCCTCCTTCGTCTCCTGGGTCGTGACGAAGACGTCCTCGGTGCCCTCGACCTTGTAGGCCGACGCATAGAAGTCCTGGTCGAGGGCCGCGAACGACTCGGCGAGCATGCTCTCGTCCTCGATCGTGAAGTAGTAGAGGCGATTCATCAGGTGGCGGTCACTCATGTCGGACACTCCGATGTCGAAAGGGGAGTCGTGCGTCTCCGGGATGCAGGATGCGAACCGGGGTTGTACGGGATAATCCTGGAACGCGACGGCGAGCCGACGAATTCCTCGGAAACGAGGCCGAACGTGCCTTCCAGGAACGAGTGGGGCTCAGGAAACGTCCTGAGAATTCAGTGTAACAAAGGCACTACCTCCGGGAAGTACAATCGTCGGGATCGTGGACGATTCCATCCAGTCTCTTCCAGCTCGACGCCTGCCAGCCGTGCTCGTCTACCTCGAGGGCCCCGATCTCCCCTCCCGGTCCTGGGATTCTCTCGCTCCCCGCCTCCAGGTACGCAATCCGGGCTGGCTGAACCTCGGCGAGCACTTGCTGGGCGTCGTCCCCCGGCCCGGAGAGCCGGATCCGGTGGACGCGGCGATCAACGGAGCCCGGGCTCTTCTCCGCTCTCCCCAGGAGGCGGTCCTTCCCACCCTCTCCGAGCTCCGCATCGTTCTCCTCCCCGGAGAGATCGTGGTGGGGAAGGAAGGGACCGAGACCGGGGACGAACCGATCGTCCGCTCCCTCCGTGAGCTTCCTTCCACCCCCTTCGGACCCGGGATCCACCTCACGAGTCGCCTCGCCTCGGTCGCCCCCGAAGACTGGCGCTTCGGGAGTGAAAGCTCCTGGCAGATGCCCACGGGGCCGGAGATCCCCTTCCTGCGGCTCACGGGCTGGAGAAGCGAGAGCCGGTACCCCTGGCACAACCGGACCCTCCTGGGAACCGAGATCCCCTATCGCCCCCGACCGGAGCTGGAGGAGCATCTCCGGGATTCCCTCGATCAGGAGCTCCTCCGTCTGACGGGCCAGATCGGAGTCGGCAAGAGCCGGACCCTCTGTCGGGTCCTGGAGGCGGGACCGACCCGAGCCCTCTGGGCAGCCGCCGGGCGCCGGGGCCTCTCGGTGGCGGAACAGTGGCTGGAAAGGATGCTGACGACCGGCTCGTCCGACGACGCAGACCGGATGCTGGAGAGGTTGCGAAAAACCCGGGACGAAGAGGGACGGGCGGAGCTCGCTGCGGACACACTGATCGAGCGGCTCGGATCCGGCGTCGGCTCCCCTCCCCCGGTCCTCGTGGGAGACGACTGGCAGGACCGGCTCCCCCGGGACGACGAGCTGCTCGGGAAGCTCCGGGAGGCCGGGATCGGGGCCCGGCTCCGAATCGTCCTGATCGGGCGTACGGACGTGGAATGGCCGGACGCCGCCACCGGCCCCGTGGTGGAGATCCCCCCGTGGACCAGGGAGCTCCTCGAAGACCAGGCGAAGGGTCTCACCGAGGGGTTGGAGATGCCGGACTCCGTCCGGGAGCGGTTCGTCGACGCCGCGGCGGGCAGCCCTCTGAGTCTCGAAGAGGGACTGCTGGCCCTGATTCACCGACGGTTGCTCCGTCGCGTCTACGGGAGCTTCTTCTTCGCCGGGGACGAGAACACGGAGTTCCTCCCGTCCCCCCTCCTCGCCGCCCACTTCCTGGCGGAGTCCGATCGCCTGGGAACCAACTGGCCCCTGTCGACTCTCGCGGCCGCCGGTCACCCGACGCCGTCGGCCATCCTCACCCGCGTCGCTGCCACCGAGGGTCGGCGACCGGATCCGGACTGGCTCGCCAGGGCCGCCCGGGCCGGCTGGTCCAAGCCCGTCGAGACGCCCTGGGGTCCGGGAGCCGCCTTCGTCGATCCCGGCCTGGAAGCCACCCTCCGAGGGTCCCTCACCGAGGAGACCGATCGTCTCCTCCGGCGCACCCTGGGGAAGACGCTCCGTGACCGGGAGGTACCTCCCGTCGCTCGCTGGCAGGTCTACGAGCTCCTCCAGGACACCGAGGAGGCCGCCTCGGCACTCCTGGAGGCGATTCCGCGCCGGGGGATTCCGAAGGGCGAGGATCCCGAGACGGTCGTCGCCGCTCTCCGGACGGAGCTCCGGGACCTTCGGGAACGAGACGGTTCCCCGGACGAAGAGCTCGAGCTCCTCTGGTCCCTCCTGCCTCTGGCCCGTCGTCTGGGGCGGCTCCAGGAGGTGGACCGGGAGCTGGCCCGTGCCCGGGAGCTCAGCCGGGGTGAGCCGAACCGGGAGCTCGCCGTGGCCACCCTGCAGGCCGAGCTGGAGGAGAAGGCCGGAAAGCCCCGGCGCGCGGAGGGTCACCTCCACCGGGCCCTGGCCCTCGCCGTCGAGCAGAATCATCGGAGCAAGCCCCTCCTGACCCTCCACCTGGGCCGCGTCCTGGCCCGGGAAGAGCGCTACGAGGAGGCCCGGCAGCTCCTGGAGAAGCTCCTGCCCCGTCTCGAGGAGGCCGGCGCGGCGAAGCTGGCCGCCACCTGCCGCTTTCATCTCGGAAACGTCGCCCTGCACCAGCGTCGCTTCGAGGACGCGATGCTGCTCCACCACCGGGCCCTCGACGCCCGCAGGGACCAAAATCGACCGGGCCCGATTCGGGCCTCCCTCTGCGCCCTGGGGAAGACGGCCCTCCAGAGGGGTGATTACCGGGAGGCGCTGAAGAGGTTCCGGCAAGCCCTGGAGGCGCTGTCCGACCGGGACGACGAGAGTCTGGACCGGAGTATCGCGTTGATGGGACTCGGAACCGTTCTCTTCCGCCTCGGCCGGTACTCGGAAGCCACCGTCCCCCTCCGGGAGGCGGCCCGGCTCAGGAGCCTCCATGGCAGCTCCCTGGGAGAGGCCCTCTGTCGCGTGATCCTGGCCGAGCTGTTTCTGGAGCTGGAACAGCTCGAGCCGGCACAGGAGGCGGCCCGGCAGGCCCTATTCCGGCTCTCCCTCGCCGAGGACACGGGAGCCCTCGGAGACGCCGAACGGGTTCTCGGGCGGGTTCTCATGCGTCGCAACGATCTCGAAGCCGCTCGTCGTCACCTGCGACGAGCGGAGAAGATCCACGGCGAGCACGGGATGGAGGCCGCGGTGGTGGAGGACCTGGGGTGGCAGGTCGTGGAGGCCCTGGAGCGGGAGGACCGGGAGACGGTGGAAGTGCTCGTCCGGCGTCTCGAAGAGGCCCTGGAGGAGGGATCCTCTCCGGCCCGGGGAGAGATCGTGGATCACCAGCTCTTCACCGCCCTGGAGTGGCTGGAGGATCTGGGGAGCAAGGTTCCGTCTCCGCCCCTGCGATTTCTCCGCCGGTCGTACCGGGAGCTCCTGCGGAAGACCTCCTATCTCGACCCCGACCAGCGGGCCCACTTCCTGACGCAGGTCCGGCCCCACCAGCAGATTCTCGAGGACGCCACCCGCTACGGCCTCTCCCTGCCGGCCTTGGTCTAGCCCGGATATCTCACGAGACTCCTGCTGTGAGGCCGTAGCTACCTGCATCTGCTGCGTTACGCTCCCTGCGGACTCCTCGACGTACCTCCAGTACGCCTGCGTCGTCCTCCGTCGCAAGCCTTGCATCTACAGGCAGCTACGGCCCCTCGCGACGAACCCTGGTGAGAAATCCGGGCTAGAGGAGCGGGGTCAGGATCCCCGCGGCCCGATCGACGATCCGGTGGGGAAGCGACCTCCGGTGCCAGGAGTCCTCCTCGATCTCCACGCTGCGTTCCAGGTCCCGCCGAAAACCCCGGGCCAGGATGCGACCGATCTCCGGGTCCAGGATCACGGCGTTGCACTCCGCGTTGAAGCGGAACGAGCGGAAGTCCAGGTTTGTGGAGCCCACGATCGAGAGGTATTCGTCCACGATCAGGGTTTTGGCGTGGAGGATCGCCGGCTGATACTCGAAGATGCGGACCCCCTCCCGGAGAAGGCGCCCGTACCATCCGTGACCGGCGTGGCGGATCACCGGAACGTCGGTAATCCCGGGGAGGAGCAACCGGACGTCGACGCCCCGGCCGGCGACCTCTCCCAGATGGCGAACGGCCGGTCGGCCCGGGGCGAAGTAGCCGTTCGTGAGCCACACCGACCGGCGGGCGGCGGCGATGGACGCGGCGAGGACGGCGGCCGTTTCCCGATGGCCCCGGCCGGGCCGGGAATCGAGGACCAGGACCTTCCGGTTTCCGGGCCGATCGTCCGGGGGCTCGTCCAGGGGCAGGGGAGGGCCTCCCGATCGGGACCATCCCTCGGCGAAGACGGCCGCCAGCTCCCAGGCGGCGGCGCCCGCCAGACGCAGGTGCGTGTCCCGCATGGCCTCGGAGGAGAGCTTCTCCAGAGGAGTCACGTACTCGTTCGCGATGTTCATGCCGCCGGTATAGGCGACCTTCCGGTCCGCCACCAGGATCTTGCGATGATCCCGGAAGGGCTGCCACCAGAGGGACCGAAAAAGGCGATGGAAGAGCCGGACCTGGACCCCACCTTCGCGCATCTCCCGCCAGAATCGATCGCTGGTGAAAAAGGACCCGAAGGCGTCGGCCAGGACCCGAACGTCCACCCCCCGGGACGCGGCCCGGGTCAGGGCCCGGGCGAATCGTCGTCCCGTCGAGTCGTCGGTGAAGATGTAGCTCTCCACCAGGAGCTCCCACCTCGCGCTCCGTACGGCCTCGAGCATCGCCTCCAGAGCCCGGCTACCGTCGAAGTAGACCTCGATGGCGGTGTCCTCGTGGATCGGAGAGCCACCGTCGATCTCTCGAATCAGCTCTTCGAAAGCCGGGTCCCGGACGCCGTCGGGAAGATCCCGGGCCAGGAGGCCCACCCGGGAGGCCCGAAGACGGCGGGGCAGGTACCGCCCGGCCCTCGGCCGGAGGAGTCCTGCCAGGCCGTGGGTGCGTACCCTGGGCGTCCGGTCGGGCCAGGAGGGCTTCCACATGGGCTCGTCTGAGAGCTGGTGTGTCCGGTGCCCGGGCCGGGTCGTCAGCGGCGGAAATACACCGTGAGCCGGGGATGCCGCTCCCGGTTCGGCGAGGTGTTGAGGAAGAGGCCGAAGACCACCTCCCGTCCCTGCTCCCGGATCCGGTCGGGAACCCCGAGCCAGCGGGCGGAGCCGATGGGGCACTCCCGCTCCGGAAGACAGTCCCCCCTGCCGTCAACCCCTCGGGCCTCGTATCGGAATCCGGTGAATTCGGCGTCGGCGGGAAGCAGGATCGCCAGGAGACGGCAGGCGCTTTTCGGGAAGAGGAGCTCCCCGAGGGCACTCCGGGCCATGGCTCGACCTTCCGGCGGAGTCAGGGAGAGGACGTCCCGGAGGTCCGGGTCGGCCAGGGGTCCGTAGAACGAGCCGGCACCGGAGGAGAGGGAGGCGATCAGATCCGCGATCGTCTCCCGGGCCCGGGCTCGGGCATCCTCCGGACAGGTTCCGTCGGAACCCCCCGGGGCGGCGACGGCATCGACGGACAGGGCAGTCTCTCCAGGCCTGCAGTCGGGGCAGGTGCCGCCGGAGGCGGAGCGGAGGCGAGCTTCCGGACGAGGGGTGGTCGGGGGTTCAGCGGCCGGCTCCCCGGCCTCCTCCTGCGTGGGCGTCCCGGGAGGCTCGGGAGACGGGGAAGCCGGAGCCTCGTCCCGGTCTGCCGGGGCGGCCGACTCCGGCATCTCCCCCTCTTCCGGGACGTCCAATTCGCCTCCGCCACGTTCCTCCTCCGGCGCCTCCGGCGGCGTCTCCGACTCCCCCGGGGTCCCGGCTGGCTCCTCGGGGGACGCCCTCTCCGGGAGCTCCTCCAACGCCGGCCCCGGCGCCGGTGAGGTGTCCGCCGTGGATGGGGTTTCCTTCTCCTCGTCCTCTTCCTCCCCCTGGGTCTGATCCGTGAGGGCGGAGGCGGGGCGCTCGGGTGTTTCGGGCTCCGGGGAAGACCCACTCGGGAGCTCCTCCGCCGGTGGCGTCCGGTCCGACGTCGCGGACGGCTCGGGCGCCGAGGAGTCCTCCGCCCCTCGCCCACCCGGAGCCGCCTCCGCGGGCCGGGTGTCCCGTGGTTTCGGTTCCGCCTCGGGAGTCCGTGCTGTAGGCGGGGGCTCGACGTCTCGTCGGTAGTCGGAGGTCTCGGGGTTCGGGGGTGACGGCGGGGTCGGTCGGGGTGGCGGTGGCGGACCCCTCCGGACCTTTTCGTAGTCGATCCGGAGGATCCCGCCTCCCTCTCCCTCACTCTGGTGGAACGCCTGGAGCTCGTCGATCTTCCGGCCGATCTCGATCTCGAGCCGTGCTCCGTAGGTCAGGTGGTCGGGATGGCGGACCCGGATCGACCAGGTACCCGCGGCCAGACCGGAGATGGTGGCTCGGCCGCTGGAATCGGTGGTCTCGACCGGGGGTCCGGACGGGGGCTGTGCTTCGAGAAAGAGCAGCTCGACCTCGGCTCCGGAGACCGGTCCCCCTTCGGAGGATCGGACCCGGACTTCGAGCTGGCCTCGACCCGCCCAGACCCGCCCGTGGATGCTGGCGGGGAGCAGGAGGGCCAGGAGAGTCCCGACCATGACGGGCCCGCAG
Source organism: Thermoanaerobaculia bacterium (assembly GCA_033722255.1). Taxonomy (GTDB): domain Bacteria; phylum Acidobacteriota; class Thermoanaerobaculia; order Multivoradales; family JAIOJS01; genus JAWVZJ01. The sequence continues at coordinate 8,923 of JAWVZJ010000036.1, forward strand.
GACCGACGGATTCCCATGACCGGAATCCTACCAGTCCATGCCCGTGGCTTTGTTTCGGGCATTCCTGACGGTGGTGAAAATCGCTCGCTGATGCTGGCCCGGGCCTCCGGGTCCGAGGTCCGGGAGCGGGATCCTGCCTTCCTACCCGGTGGGGAGACTCGAGGACTCGGTCCGGAGCGTTTCGGGATCGATCTCCTCCCCGGATCGGATCAGCTCCTGGGCCGCCTCCCGCTCCTCGTCCGGGCGGTCCATCACGAAGGCGGCGACGACCCGGCCGTCCCGGAGCCACCAGGCGGAGAAGGAGCCCTCCTCCATGTCTCCCCGGTACACTACGTCGTCGGCCCCCTCCTGGTCTCCCCAGTACTCCCACGAGAGGTCGAAGACGTCGGAGAAGAAGTAGGGCAGGTGCCGGAAGGGGCCGTCCTCGGTTCCGGCGAGGCGACGGGCGAGATATCGACCCTGGGAAAAGGCGTTGTCCCAGTGCTCGATCCGGCGATGTTTGTCGAAGAGAAGGTCCCGGTAGCGGGCCACGTCTCCGATTGCGAAGACCCCGTCGACGTCGGTTCGGAGGTGCTCGTCCACCCGGATCCCGTCGTCCAGGATCAGACCACTGTTCTCGAAGAGGGCGGTGTTGGGAGCGACGCCGACTCCCGCCACCACCAGATCGGCGGAGAGAGTCGTCCCCGACTCGAGGATCACCGACTCCACCCGGTCGTCTCCTTCGAAGGCCGTGACCCGTTCTCCGGACCGGATGTCGATCCCCCGTTCTCTGAAGTAACCCTCGAAAAACGCGGCCATGCGAGGAGTGAGGGGTCGACCCTCGAGGATGTGGCCTCCGGGATGGACCAGGGTGATCCGGGCGTCGGATCCCCGAGCCAGGGAAGCGGCGACCTCGGTCCCGATGAAGCTGCCTCCCACCACCACGATCTCTCGGGCATCCGCTGCGCCTCGACGGATTCTCGACGAATCCCGGTCGTGTCGAAGATAGTGGATTCCCCCGAGCTCGGTCCCGGGTAGAGTCAAGGTTCGGAGCCGGGAGCCGGTGGCGATGACCAGCCGTTCGTACCGGATGGGGACGTTCTCCTGGGGGGTGTCCACGATCTTCCGCTCCAGGTCGACCTCGAGGGCCCTGGAGCCCAGGAGCACGTCGATGCCGTGGTCGTCGTAGAAGTCGGGGCTGTTGATCAGGGTCTCGTCCAGGTTGTCCGTACCCTGGAGGATCCCCTTGGAGAGAGGGGGGCGATCGTAGGGCAGTCGCGTTTCGGCCGACAGGATCCCGAGCTGCCCCGGCTCCAAGCCCTGCTCGACCAGCTCCTCGGCCAGGTAGCCGGAGGCCACTCCGCCTCCGATCGTGAGAATCGGATAGGTCTTCATCGTGGATTCACCTCATTGGTCCCAGTTCGGAGCGAACTCCGGGTCGATCAAGCGCTCTCCGCGATCGAGATCCCGGATCGCCTCCATCTCTTCCGACGAGAGCTCGAAGTCGAAGATCGCCAGGTTCTCCTCCCGGTGACCGGGGTCGGAGGCCTTCGGAATGGCGGCTACGGATTCCTGCTGGATCAGCCATCGGAGGGCGACCTGGGCCGGGGTCTTCCCGTGGCCCTCTCCGATCCGCCGCAGGGCCTCCTCCTCGAGGACGCGCCCCCGGGCCAGGGGACTGTAAGCGGTGAGGACGAAACCCCGATTCCGGGCCAGCTCCAGGAGCTCGTCCTGACCGAGGAAGGGGTGGAATTCCACCTGATCGCAGGCGATGGGGCCCTTCTCGAGGGCCTTCTCCATCAGCGTCGGGGTGAAGTTGCTGACCCCGATGTGTCGGGTCTTCCCCTGGGTCATGAGGGTGGTGAGGGCCGTCAGGGGCTCGTCGAGAGGGATCTCGTCGCTGGGAGGCCAGTGGACGAGGAGGAGATCGACATGGTCGGTCCCCAGGCGGCGGAGGCTCGCCTCTGTGGATCGAAGGACGTCGTCGGCCTCGAGGTTCTCCCACCATACCTTCGTGGTTAGGAAGATCTCGTCCCGGGGCACCGACGAACGGGAGATCCCGGCACCCACCTCTCGTTCGTTGTCGTAGGCCTGGGCCGTGTCCAGATGGCGGTACCCGAGATGCAGGGCGTGTTCCACCGCCGAGGTCGCCTCCGACCCCTGCAGCTGCCAGGTACCCAGGCCCAGGGCCGGGATCGAGTCGTTTTCGATGGAAATCCTCTTCACTGCAGCCACCTCCTCTTCCGTCGGAAAAAGGGCTGCAAGATCGATTCCTCTCCGCACCGATCGGATCGGAGCAGGCAAGAGGTTGTCGGAACCGGTGAGGGTGCGGTCCGGGTTTGGCAGGATCCCGAGACCAGGACCTGACGGTCGGGCCTCCGGTAGGGCCGTGGATTCGAGGTCGAGAGGGCCTGGGCGGAGGAGCCGGGTGCCCGGTTCAGGGAGTCAGGCCACACCCAATCGTTCGTCGAGATCGGTCCCTCCGAAGAAGCCCCGGTCGGTTTCGGGAGCCGGGTGCGCAGGGGGGTCCAGATCTCGCTCCGCGCGACGGACGAGCCCCGGGGGGTCGTGCACCTCTTCGTTGGAGGCGATTCCGAGGGCTATGGGGAGATCGAGGTCGTCCGCGAATTGACCGATCTTCCGGATCAGCTCCCGTCCCCGGCGACGGTTCCGAGGTCGGGAGATCAGCAGGAGCCGGTCGGCCTCCCACCGTCCGAGGAAATCCCGGGACCCGATGTAGGCCGTGATCCGTCGGCCGAGCTCCCGAAGATTCTCGTCTCGCGGGTCCGGGCCGCCCGGTGTCGAGGCAGGGTCGCCCGCGTCCACACGGACGACGACGAGGATCAGGAGCTCGCCGCTCCGGTGGGCTTTCCAGGCCTGCTTTCCCAGTTGCTTCTGGAGGGTCCAACGGTTGGGAAGGCCGGTGCTCAGGTCCCGGGACGTGGCCTCCGGGGATCGGATCGTGGCACGGGGTCGGGCCTCTCGCCGCCGGGGTCTCTCCGACCGGGAGGCGAGCATCTCGGTGGCCCGGTGGATCTTTTGGGTCGTCTGGGTTCGGTCGGACATCGCGTTTTCCTCTCGCAGGTTCCTGTTCGGCTCCGTTTCGGTCGCTCCCGCTCGGGCGCCGGTCCTCAGATCGGGTTGCAGCTCAGGTCGTAGCCTCCGGGATGGTCCTGGAGACGGCAGCACTCGGAGCCGTACTTCTCGTCCAGGCCCAGCTCGTGGCAGGCGTGATGCTGGAGCTCGTGTCCGAGGACCTGCTCGTACCCGGCCCGGGCCACGATCAGCTTGTCCTCGGGGTAATAGCGGCCGTTGCAAGCGGTTCCGCCGCCGTTGCAGTCGTCGGAGACCAGGACCCGTACCTGCTCCAGGGAGACCCGATGTCCCTGGGACGCGATCTTCTGGATGCCCTGGTCAGCACCTCGCTCGGCCTGGTTCCAATTCGGGTTCTCCACTTCGCTGGAGGCGCTCATGTCGCCCCACTGGGTGGTGATGGTCCGGGTCTGGGTGGTGACGCTCGTCGGGGAACTGCTGTTACTGGATCCTCCTCCGGAGCTGCAGCCGCCGAGGGCCAAGCCCAGGGTCAGGATCACGGCGGTGGCGGTGACTTCGAGAGCTTTCGGGGTTCGAGTTGTGATGTTCATCTTGTGTCTCCTTGGCTTCGTTGATTTCGTCCGCGTCGCCAAGGAGATGTCGCAACCCCAGTGCCACCTCTAAATCGCTGAGATTAAAGGAGATACAGTTTCCATTCCCGTACAGGATCCAGACTTCGGATCCAGGACCCGGACGCTCTGAGCCGCGCTCGGCGCCCGGGCGGG
>JAWVZJ010000037.1:0-12470 GCA_033722255.1 Thermoanaerobaculia bacterium
ACTGACCGACGCCGACGTGGCCCGGGTCCCGCCGGCCCAGATCCAGGAGGCGGCAGAGCAGGCCCGGGCCGCCGCCGGCGCTCAGGAGGGCGATGAAAGAGCCGAGGCTGACGGGGACTCGGAGGCGGCCGAGGCGGTGGAGACCGGCGAGGAGGAAGCCGAGAAGCCCGGTCTCCGGATCAGCGACTGGGAGGACCGGATCTCCGACGAGGGGGGGACGATCCTGACGGGGACGGTGCGGAACGAGGGCGAAGCCCTGGCCACCGGTATCCGGGTCGCCATCACCCTGGTGAATCGGGACGGCCAACCGGTGGCCACCGGTCAGGCGACGCTGGACCGGACGACCCTGGTGCCCGGGGCCTCCACCCAGTTCCGGGCCGATTTCCCGGACGTCATCGGCTTCGCCGAGGCCCGCTTCGAGACGGGCTCCATCCCCCTCCAGTACCAGCGGGGGACGATCGGCGAAGAGGGTTCCTGAGACCGCGGCGGAGCCGTCGGCCGGGACCCGTCGAGCCCGGCACCACCCCCAGAAGATCCGGATCGTCTCCCTTCCGCGGGTCCTCGTCCCCTACGACCAACGATCCCGGGAGGCCGTCTTTCCGTTCCCTGCCGGGACCACCCGACACGGCTGCCAACCCCGGACGGAGTTGATCCGCCAGATCCCGGAGGCCTTCGGGATCTCCTCCAGGGAGACGGGAGCCTCCACGATCGCTCCCTCGGCCAGGAGCCGGGCCCGGAGGATCCCGGGCAACAGACCGTGCTCCAGGGGCGGCGTACGGCGCGTGCCTTCGATCTCCACCACCAGGTTGGCGATGGTGGTCTCGGTGACGAATCCCGCCGGATTCCAGAGGATGACGTCCTCGACGCCCTCCGGAGCGGTCCGCCGGGCGCGCTCGTAGACCATCCGATGGGTGGTCTTGTGGAAGAGGAACCGATCGTCGGGGTCGATCGCATCCCGGGCCAGGGTCACCGGAATCGGAGGCCCTTCGCTGCTTCCTCTGGCCGGAAAGGCCGGCTCGGGATCCTCTGGGCCGGGAGCCTCCAGCGGGCGGGACCCGAGGCGCAGCGTCCCCTCCTCCGACCAGAGCAGCCGGACCCGGTGGAACCCCGGCGAGAGGGTCTCCCCGAGCTCCTCCACGCGCCGTCGGAGATCCTCCGGCGGAGAGGGGAAGCCGAAGTAGTCCGCCGAGGCCCGGAGACGCTCCTCGTGCTCCGGCCAGAGCCAGAGGCCCCGGTCCGGGCGCCAGAGGATCGTCTCCAGGAGCTCGAACTCCGGGCGATCCTCCACCAGCACCCGGGTCTTGGCCAGGACCTCATCGTACTCCGCGTCGGGATCCGAGTCCCAGACGACCCCGCTCCCGACTCCGTAGACCAGCTCCTCCGCCTCCCGGTCGACGACGGCGGTGCGGATGGCCACGTTGAGCTCCGCTCGACGGCCGGGGCCGACGGTGCCCACCGCCCCGCAATAGAGCCCCCGGGGGGAGTCCTCGAGCTCCCGGATCAGCTCCATGGTCCTCCTCTTCGGTGCGCCGGTGACCGAGGCGGGGGGAAACAGGGCCCGGAGAATCTCCCTCAGGGAGGCGTCGGTCCGGGCCTCCACGGTGGAGGTCATCTGCCACACGGTGGCGTAGCGCTCGAGCTCGAAGAGACGGATCACCTCCACCGTCCCCGGCCGGGCGATCTTTCCCAGGTCGTTGCGGACCATGTCCACGATCATCAGGTTCTCCGCCCGCTCCTTCTCCGAGGTCCGGAGAGCCTCGGCCAGGTTCCGGTCCTCTCCCGGCCACCGTCCCCGGCGGGCCGTGCCCTTCATCGGCTTGCACACGATCCGATCTCCTTCGATTCGGAAGAAGAGCTCCGGCGAGAGCGAGCAGATGGCCCAGCGGTCCAGCTCCAGATAGGCCGCGTACGGCACGGGCTGGATCCTGAGCAGGGTCCCATGGAGACCCCGGGGATCCCCCCGAAAGTCGCTCCGGGCCCGGACCGTGAAGTTCACCTGGTAGGTGTCACCCCGCTCGATGGCGTCGTGGATGGCCCGGATCGACCGCCGGTAGTCGGCCCGGGCGACCGACAGCTCCGGGAAGGAGAGCTCGAACGACTCCGGAGAACGACGAGGACCCTCCTCCGTCGAGCCGTCCCGGCTCTCGGAGGATCCGGTCGGATCCTGGCGACGGAACCAAACCCGAGGGAGGGCACCCTCGATCTCCCGAGCCCCCTCGAAGTCCGGCTCCAGGGCGTCGTAGGTCAGCCAGCCCCGGAATCGAGCCCCGTCCCGAGCGGCGGCCTCGAGACGGTCGAGGACATCCTCCACCTCGCTTCGCCGCCGGGCCGCCAGCTCCTCCGGCTCGCTCGCCCGGGATTCGCTCGTCTGGGGTTCGCTCATCTGAGGTTCGCTCATCCGGGCTTCGCTCATCCGGGGTCGGGAGAGGGCCCGACGGTCGCCGTCGCCCTGGGGACTCGGTCGGGAGCTCCGAAGACCCCGCCCGGGAGGGCTACCGGAGGAGCCACCAACCGAAGAGCCCGAGGATCGACGCCAGGAGGAGTCGAACCGCCGTCCCCCCGATCGGGACATCCTCCGCCGGAGTCTCCGAGGGCGGGGTGGGGATCACCAGATCGCCTCCCCCGTTGAGCTGGCCTCCCCAGGGAGTGTTGGAGCCGGGGGTGTTGGTGATGCCGGCCACGACCGGATAGGTGAGGTTCGTGGCGAAAATCGTCGTTCGCCGGAGGAAGGGACTGTAAACGGAGTAGGAGAAGGAGCTGGCCGTCACCGCTCGACCGGTGGAGAACGGCGCGTAGGTGTCGGCCCTCCCCACGGCCAGATTGGCGGACCCGACCCGAAGCTCGTAGCGGCCGGGCTCGGGATAGGTATGGCGAAACGAGGCCCGGTAGGTGGTCATCCCGCCGGCGGACTCCACGGGAGCCATGAGCATCCGGTCGATCACCTCTCCGTCCCCGTACTCCACGGCCGGGATCCGGGGAGTCTTCAGGTACCCGGTGTAGTTGAACCAGGTGGTGAACAGATAGGAGCCGAGCATCCCGGTAGGAGAGCCGGTAAAGGGAGAGGTGGTATTCAGGGTGACGTCGAAGTCCACGGTGGCCGTCTCGGGATCGATGGCGGTCACGGTGAGCCGGAGTCCCTTCGGTCTGCCCTGGGCCAGGACGAGGCTCACTCCCAGGGTGGAGAAGAGGACGAGCAGGAGGAGGGGCTTTTGCAATGGGGCTCCGAGTCTCCGAATACGGGTTATGACCGAAGTCTAGCAGCAGCCGGGCACGCCCGTGGCGCGTTGCTTCGGGCCTGACCACTCGATGGTCTTGGGCCGGTCCCCCGCCTCGTCTCTCTCGATCGAGTAGAATCGACTCTCCGCCCGGATCACGCATCAAAGGAGACCTCCCAAGATGAGATTTCAGACTCTGCACAAATCCCTCCTGATCTCGATCGCTGCCACCGCCCTCGCGGCGCCCGGGTTGCTGGCGGGAACCTATTTCGAGTCCAACCAGACCACCGACGTCGAGAAGGGTCGCGACCAGACGATCGTGGTCGAGGGCTGGGTGGAGGGGAAGAACGCCCGGGTCGAGTTCCGGGAGTCCACGAGCCCGGCGGTCTCCGAGGGGACCTACATCCTGACCACCGACGGGGCCGAGACGGTCTATCTGGTGAACCCCGAAGAGCAGACCTACATGGAGTGGGACCTGGCGGCGCTGGTCGGATCCCTGGGTCAGATGATGCAGGGCATGGGCGGGATGATGGAGATGGAGTTCCGGGATCAGCGGGTGGAAAAGGTGGCCGAAGAGCCCGGGCCCGAGATCCTGGGCTACTCGACCACCCACTACACCTTCGAGAGCGCCTACACCCTGGTGATCAAGGTCATGGGCATGGGACGGGAGATGCGCACGGAGACCGTTCAGGAGATCTGGTCCACCTCCGAGCTCTCGGCCCCGGGATTCGGACTCTGGCTCCAGAAGGCGCCGGAGACCGGCATCGAGGGTCTGGACGAGTACCTGGAGCAGGAGATGGGCAAGGCGGCCACCGGCTTCCCCCTGAAGACCGAAACCGTGACCACCACCATCGGCCAGAAGGGCCGGGAGAGCGTCTCCACCACCACCACCGAGGTGACCACCCTCCGGGAGGAGTCGATCCCCGCCTCCCGCTTCCAGATCCCCGAGGGCTTCACCAAGACCGAGATGCCCGACCTCGGCGCCCTGGGGAACTGACCTGGGGCTACTCTAAAAATGGATGGCACTCGGGTCGTAGTCCGCCGGTCGATCTGTGATCACGGAGGTCCGTAGGGCGCGGGAGCGGGGCCGGGAGGCGGGTTCTCTCGAGCGCTCTTCACAGACCGTCAGGGGACACTTCGGTGCGGCGTGAAGACGAGCACAGGCGCGGGCCTGCGGCCAAAGATCACATAGCCCGCGCCGTCCCCTCCCGGCCCCGCTCCCGCAACCGAAGGGCCGGCCCCAGGCCATTGAGCGGTCGTCTTGCCATTTTCATCCTCATGGGTGCCCAAACCAACGCGACGGGCATGCGTGGCTGCTACAATCTAGCGATCATGCGCAGATTCGCCTTCGTGATCGCCCTCCTGGTGCCGGTGTCGCTTTCCACCACCGGCGTCGCCGTGGCGCAGGAATCGACCGACATCGTCTTCGAAGACGACACCCTCCCCGCCCGGGCCAAGGACCTCCTGACCAAGTACGCCCGACAGATCCGGACCTGGGGCATGATCCAGCGGATCGTCGAGGCCGCCGCCGAGGCGAGCGAGGAGACGCTCTCTTCGGAGCGCCTGGCCGAGATCGAGGCCGAGTGGGCGGAGGGCGGCGCCGACCGCCTGGTCCGGAGCCTCCAGTCCAACGACTGCGCCGAGGCCCTCGAGTCCCTCCTCACGGCCAACGCGGGCTATGCCGACGCCTTCGTCGTGGACCGACAGGGCACCGTGGTCTGCATGAGCCGCCGTGCCCCCCGCTACTCCTGGGCCGAGATCCCCGGCTGGGATGCGGCGATCTCCCAGGGCAAGCTCTTCGTCACGGAGGGGGAGCCGGGGGCCTCCGGGGATCTGGTGATGATCCGGCTCGTGGTGCCGGTGCTCCAACGGGGAGAGGTCGTCGGCGCCCTGGCCGCCGGCAAGCTGGTCCCCGAGATGGACTAGCTCTCGCCGGTCCGGGCCACCGAAGCCAGGAGCTCCTGGAGCCGAGCGAGATCCACCGGCTTCACCAGATGGCCGTCGAAGCCGGCCGCGGCCACCTCGTCCCGGGTCTCGGCGTGCCCCCGGCCGCTGAGGGCCAGGAGGGAGGGGGTTCCCAGCTCCGGTCGTCCCCGGATCTCCCGGGCCACCTCGAGCCCGCCCATCCCCGGCAGCCCGAGATCGCAGATCACCACGTCGGCCCGGTGCTCCCGCAACCAGGCCAGACCGGACTCCCCGTCTTCCACCACGGTGACCCGGTGACCCTCGATCTCCAACAGCTCCTGGAGTCCCAGGGCTGCGTCCCGGTGGTCCTCGATCACCAGGATCTCCAGCCCGACCGTGGACCCGGTGTTCATACCCGGGAGGAGATCCTCCTCCGTGGCTCCACCTCCACCCGCCGGGCCTCGTCAGCGGCCCGATCCGCCAACAGCTCCCCGGCCCGGAGGCCGCTGGCCATGGAGTCCGGGACCGCCACACCCCGCAGATAGCTCCCGGCCAAACAGAGACCGGGAACCCGCTCCTCCCAACTCTCCACCGCCTCTACGACCCTGCCGTGACCCACCTGGTACTGCGGGATCGCCCGGGGCCACCGCCGGACGATCGTCTCCACCGGCCCGTCCCGGATCCCCAGGGCCCGGTCGATATCGGCGACGGCCCGGCCGATCAAACGATCGTCGTCCCAGCCCAGGACCTCCGGCTCCAGCGCACCGCCCAGGAACGCGGTGAGGCTCACATGACCCTTCGGGGCCCGGGCCGGGAAGAGGTTGCTGGAGCAGAGACAGCCGAGGATCCGTAGCCCCTGTCGCCGGGGAACCAGGAATCCCGTCCCCTCCAGGGATCGGGAGAGCCGGTCTCTCCGGAACCCCAATCCCACCACGGCCAGGGGAGCGTAGTCGATCCGATGCAAAAGGGAGCTCTCGCCCTCGGTCAACCGGTCCAGAAGGGCTCCGGCCTCCCGGGCCGGCACCGCCACCACCAGGCGGCGACCGGTGAAGATCCCCTCCTCCGTTCTCAACCGGAACTCCCCCCCGGAGCGGCCGACATCCAGGGCTCGGCAGCCGGTCCGGATCTCCCCTCCCTCCTCCCGGAGCCGCTCCACGAGGCGGACCAGCCCCTCGGGGAAGGAGATCATGGCCCGGCGCGCTCGGCGGCTCCCGTTCCGTCGCAGGCTGAGGAAACCCCGGATCAGGCTGCCGTGGCGGCTCTCCAGCTTCACCGCGGGTCCCAGGGTCCAGCGGGCGGAGAGACGCTCCGGATCTCCGGCGTAGATCCCCGACACGAAGGGTCCGACCAGGGTGTCGAGCCACTCCCTTCCCAGACGCCGGGTGACGAACTCGCTGATCGACTCCTCTTCTCGGGACGAGGGTCGGCGCCAGGGCTCCGCCAGCAACGACAGCTTGGCCCGGAGGGAAAACAGGGGACTGGTCAGGAGTTGCCACGGCCCCCGGGGCACCCGGTGCAACCGACCGTTCCTCCAGAACCAGCGGCTCTCGTTCCGGACCGGAACCCGGTGGACCTCTCCCTCCAGGTCGAGCTCCCGGAGGATCCGGGGCAGCGGATCCCGATCCAGGACCGTGTTGGGACCGAGCTCGAAGCGCCAGCCGTCCCTCTCCACCGACGAGACCACACCGCCGACCCGTTCGTCGGCCTCGACGGTCAGGACGCGCAAATTCCGGCGGGACAGAGACCAGGCCGCCGTGAGACCGGCCACACCGGCGCCGACGACGATGGCGTCCCAGGGGGACCTGTCGCTCATATCGACTCGGCACCGGCCGGAGACAGGACGACACCGGCTCCGAACGGATCCGAAGGCCGGTGTCGTCTCGGCTCGAAAGGTCGAGGGCTCGGCGCTCGAGCTACTCCCCCTTCAGGTTGTTCACCCGGATCGTCCGCTCTCCGATCACCGTGCTCTCGCCTTCGATGTCGGTCACCCGGACCACCAGATCGACCCATCCGTCCGCCACCGTGTTCGTGTCGAAGTCCAGGATGTACCCGGGAGCGGGACTGTCGGGAAACCCGGGATGCCGGGACGAGACCTCCGGCCGGCGGATTCCGTACGTCGCCTCTCCGATCGGGACGCCGTCGGCGAGCACCTCCACGCTCTCGACCCCTTCCAGGTCCAGGGCCCAGCCTCGGATCCGGATGACATCGCTGTAGACGTCCACCGGGTTCGGGTTGTCGACCTGCCCGAAGGAGGGGTCGTTGCCCCGATCTTCGACGCAGCGGAAGTTGACCACGTTTTCGTCCACGTTGGCCACCTGTCCGGCGATGTCCCCGGATCGGATCGTGAGGACGTGGGTCCCGCGGCTGTACCCGGAGGCCACCAGGAGACCGACGTCCAGGACGAAGCGGAATCGGGCGTGGGGGGAGTCGGGGACGTCGGCGTAGAGCCGTTCGATCTCGGGGCTCTCCAGGCCGTAGCAGTCCGACAGCCCGCCCTTCGCGGGCACGTAGTCACAGCTGACCTTGCTGTTGGCCCAGAGGGCCCCGTCGATCAGCAGCTCCACGTACCCCACCCCGGAATCGCCGGAGGGGTCGCCCTGGTTCGGCGGCCCGCCCTGGTCGCCCTTCTCCACTCCTACGTCCAGGACCCACCCCTCGATCACGGCGTAGCGTCGGTTCGGCGTCTGCAGATCGTTGCACACCCCGAACAGCTCAGCGTGCTTCCGGGGGTAGGTGATCTGGCCGAACGGGGCCAGGAGATGGGTCGAGTTCATGAACTCGATCTGCCGAGCCTGGAGCCAGGTGGTGCTGCCGTCCACGGAGATCGCCAGGGCCCGGACGGTATGGAGGCCGTTGAAATAGTGGGTCGTGTCCAGGAAGAACCCGAATCCGGGAAGATCGGAATCGGGAAAGCCGGGGAACCGAGCCGTCACGTCCGGACGTCCGAGCCCGTAGAAGGCCCGTCCCGCTGGTTGCCCGTCCACGTAGATGTCCACGGCCTGGATACCCTCGGGATCCAGAGCCCAGCCCACGACGCCGGCTACTCCGGAGGCGGCATTCTGGCCCCCGGTCAGACCGCCGAACGAGCCGAACGGCCGAGCCCAGGACGGAGCGGCGGCCACCATCAACATCACCACCAAAACGACGATCAACGGTCTTCGCATCAGTCTGTCCTCCTACAGCTACCCTGGGTTCTCCGTCCAGCGGATCGGGTATCCCGTTCCGACCGGGCTCGGAATCTACGAGCCCCTTCCCGAGCCTGCGTACGGTTGGACATCATCTCTGGAACCTTGAAGGAATACCTTAACTATTGTCGGGTATTTTACTTGCAGCACTGAGAGAAAGTCAATCACGGCCTCCGAAAGAGATCACGGAATCCGATCCCCGGAGCTCCGGCCGGCGAGGCCCTCGGAAAAGGCCCGGCCCAGGGGCTCGAGAGAGTCGAGATCGTAGCCGCCCTCCAAAAGGGCGAGGATTCGCCCTCCGCAGATCTCGTCCGCCAATTCCCGACACCAGCGTGCCCAGTCCCGGAATCCCCCTTCGGTGACCGCCATCCCGCCGAGGGGATCCCGCCGCCACGGATCGAACCCGATGGACACCAGCAGGACCTCCGGCCCGAAGTCCCGGACGGCCGGTAGGAGCTCTCCCCGAATCGCCTCCCGGTAGCCCGGATCCCCCGTTCCCGCCGGAAGGGGCAGGTTCAGGGTGCTTCCCTTCCCGGGACCGCGGCCGGTCTCCGAGGCGGCCCCGGTTCCCGGGTAGAAAGGGTACTGGTGGGTGCTGCCGTAGAAGATCGAGGGATCGCGCTCGAAGATGTGCTGGGTTCCGTTCCCGTGATGCACGTCGAGATCGATCACGGCGACCCGGTCGCACCCCCACCGGTTCCGGGCCTGCGCGGCGGCCACGGCCACGTTGTTGAGATAGCAAAAGCCCATGGCGGTCTCGGCCTCGGCGTGGTGACCCGGAGGCCGGACCACGGCGAAGCACGCCTCTCCCTCCGCGGCCCTCTCCAGGGCCTGGAGAACCACCGCCACCGCGGCCCGGGCCGCCCTCCAGGTGCCGGGAGACAGCGGTGTGTCGGCGGAGTCGATGAGACCGTCTCTCCGCTCCACCGCCCTACGGAGCCGCTCCAGGTACCCGTCGGGATGGACGGCAGCCACGGCGTCGTCGATCTCGATCGAGCCCGTCTCCACCTCGACGGTCTCGTCTCCGACGACCCGGGCCCCCCGGAGGACGGCGTCCCGGCGCTCTGCCCGCTCGGGAAACCCCCTGGGTACCCGGTGCTCGTCGCACTCCCGGCTGGTGAAGACCCTCACGCCATCAGTCTATCCTCCGTCCCCGGAACCGTCTTCGATCATCGTCCGCCGAACCCGATGGACGACAGAGTGGATTCCGGAGATCGTGAGGTCCCCGTCCAGGACGTCCTGCACCTCCCGGGCGGAGCGACCCTCCAGGATCGTCATCTCCACGATCTTTCGGTCCCGCTGCGGTCTCCGGGTGCGCACCGAAGCCCGGATGCGGTCCCGGACCCGGGCCGCCTCCTCCCTGGCCAGGAGCCGCTCTTCCGGATCCGGCCCGGAATCCCCCCGCCGGTCCAGGAGACATTCCCCGCCCCGACCGACGGAGGAGCAGACTGTCCGGCCTCCGCCCCGCTTGGTCGCCCGGTTTCGCCGCACGTGATCGACGACGACGCTCCAGGTGGTCCGGTAGAGAAAGCTGGCCGCCGGACCTTCCTCCTCCGTCGGGATCGGTCGGCCTCTCCGCTCCCTCTCCAGCAGCCGACAGTAGGTCTCCTGGACCAGGTCGTCGACCCGATCGGGCCGGGGCTCTAGACCGATCCGACCGAGGCCCCGGAAGACGCCCTTCCGGACGGTCCTTCCGTGACGGTCCACGAACTCCTCCCAATCCAGGGACCCACGCCGGGGACCCCGGAGGTCGGGTTCTCCGCGCCGGCGACTTCCGTGTGTACCGGGTGTGTTGCATTGGCTCGACATCTCCGCTCCTCCCTTTCTGGGAGCGGAGACGGAGCCGGGGAGCGAGCGCCGGCCTCGTCCGGCAGGCGCCCGAGGCTCAGATCGACACGGTCGTCACGATCGGTGGAGGATGTATATCACCCCGGGCTCTCCAGAGCAAGGCTCTCGGGGATCGACCCCGAAGAGTGAGCTCCGGGAACCGAGGGCCGACACCGGGAGCGGAAACAGGAAGGCCCTGGGCCGCCCGCGCAGGGATCGGGGGGCGATCCCGATCTCGGGTCAGGTGGCGTTCTCGAAGTTCTCGGAGACCTGTTCCCAGTTGACCACGTTCCACCAGGCCTGGACGTAGTCCGCCCGGCGGTTCTGGTAGTGGAGGTAGTAGGCGTGCTCCCAAACGTCGAGGCCCAGGATCGGGGTCTTCCCCTCCATGAGGGGACTGTCCTGGTTCGGGGTGGACTCGACGTCGAGCCCATCGTCGTCCACCACGAGCCAGGCCCAGCCGGACCCGAAGCGACCGGTGGCCGCGTCGTTGAAGCGCTCCTGGAAGCTCTCGAAGCTGCCGAAGGTGCTCATGAGAGCGTCGGCGAGATCACCCGAGGGCGCTCCCCCGCCCCGGGGGCTCATCACCGGCCAGAAGAGGGAGTGGTTGGCGTGGCCGCCGCCGCTGTTCCGGACGGCCGTCCGGATCGGTTCCGGCACCCGGTCGATCTCCCGGAGGAGCTCCTCCAGCGACTTGCCGACCAGATCCGAATGGCCCTCGAGGGCATTGTTGAGCTTGTTGACGTAGCCCTGGTGGTGCTTCCCGTGGTGGATCTCCATGGTCCGGGAATCGATATGGGGCTCCAACGCGTCGTGGGCGTACGGAAGATCGGGTAGCTCGTGCATCTCGTGTCTCCTCATGGTCTGGTGGGGATTCGCAGTGATTGGCTCGCGCTTCGGGACCGTCTACGTTATCATCTCCCGGGGACGAGATCTCGCGACGGGGCTTCGATCCGTTGGCAGCGGGATCCGTTGACAGCGAGAATCCGTTGACACCGGGCCGGGGCTCACGTAACATTCGCGTCTCTGACCCGGGAGGTTAGCTCAGCGGTCAGAGCACCTGCCTTACACGCAGGGGGTCGCGGGTTCAAATCCCACACCTCCCACCAGCCGAGCGTGGGGGAACCGACAGACAGAAGATCGAACGGGGTCGTAGTTCAGCTGGTCAGAACGCCGGCCTGTCACGCCGGAGGTCGCGGGTTCGAATCCCGTCGACCCCGCCATTCGCGCTCATCAGATCCGCCCTCGAGGACGTCCATATGCGGGTAAAAATCAAGCTCGTCTCCAGCGCCGGAACCGGGTATTTCTACACCACGACCAAGAACAAGCGCACCTCCACGGAGAAGCTGCGTCTCAAGAAGTACGACCCCAAGATCCGCAAGCACGTGGAGTTCGTGGAAGAGAAGATGCGCTGAGAGGATCGAGCGTGGTCGAAGGCTCCCTTCGCTCAGCTGCGGTCCGTCGGAGCCGGAGCGACGGTTCCAGCGCCGAGACACCCCCGTGAAAGCCAGAGTCTGCTTCGACTGTGGAAGGAACCAGGACGAGACTCGGTTGCTGAAGTGCGTTGTCTGTCACAAATACTTCTGCCGAAACTGCGAGACCCGCAGATACGGCAAGAAGTTCTGTACCCGTAACTGCGCCGAGATCTTCTTCTTCGGCGGAGAGAGCGAGTAGTCGCCCAGGGTTCGAGGCGGTGTAGCTCAGTGGTCAGAGCGAGCGGCTCATAACCGCTAGGTCATGGGTTCAAATCCCGTCACCGCCACCATTCCCTCCTCTCCTCCCTTTACCGCTCCTCCCTCTCGATCGGTTCTCGACCCGGGACGGCCCGTCTCACGAAGGTCTCCCACGATCCGTCCAGGAGAGAGCCGTGAGTAGTACGATCGATCGCCTGACTCGGCACCTCGAGGAGGTCTTTGGTCGTCGCCATCCCCTCGATGGCGAGAGGTTGATCGTCGGCTTCTCCGGAGGGGCCGATTCCTGCGCGCTCCTCCTGGGGCTCGCTCGGGCCGATCTCCCCGGAGCTCCCCTGGCCGTCCACGTCGATCATCGTCTCGATCCGGAATCGACCCGGCGGGCGGAGCGGGCTCGCGAGCTCGCGGAACGGATCGGGGTGGAGCTCCACGTACGATCGGGCACGGTCTCCGAGGACGCCCTGAAACGCGACGGTTTGGAGTCCGCGGCCAGAGACCTCCGCTACCGGCTGTTGGAGACCGAACGGCTGGAATCCGGAGCCCGCTGGATCGCCACCGCTCATCATCGGGACGATCAGATCGAGACCGCGCTGCTCCGAATGAGCCGAGGGAGCGGCCTCCGGGGGTTGGCGGCGATGCCGGCCAGC
>JAWVZJ010000038.1:0-12299 GCA_033722255.1 Thermoanaerobaculia bacterium
AGCAGCAGTAGGCCCAGAACGAGGTACCGCTTCTTCCGCCACCACGGGCGGTCTCCTCCCCGTGGCCTCCCCCGGTCCCCGACCTCGGAGGGGCTGTTCACAGCTCCGGTCCCAGGGTGATGTGGAAGCGGAAGGGAGTGCCCTCCTCGTCCAGGGCCCAGGCCACGTCCGCCCGGACGAGGCCCACGGGGGAGAGCCAGCGCAGTCCCATCCCGGCCCCGGCCTTCAGGTCTTCCGCCAGCTCGGCGGAGGCGTTGCCGAGATCGTAGAAGGCGGCCAAGCCGAAACGGCCCAGATCCTCCCACCTCCAGAGACCGTCGAGGAAGAGGGAGTCGACCTCGATGCCGACGGTGAGCAGGGTCTCACCGCCGATCACGTTCCCGGCCTCGTCCTCCCGGCCCAACTGCTGGAAATCGTACCCCCGGACGCTCCCGTCTCCCCCGGCGAAGAAGCGCACCGAAGGGGGCAGATCCCGGAAGCTCGGAGTGTCCGTGTACCCGACACGAGTCCGGAGGAGAAGCCGCAGATCCTCGCGGACACCGTGGATCCACCGCCCCGAGGCCACGATCTGCCGGAAGGAGGCGTCGGAGGCGAGCCCCTCCTCGGCCCCTCGGAGCCGGACGGAGAGACTGCGACCCCGGAGGGGGTAGAGGCGATCGTCTGCCTTGCTCCGGGAGTAGGCGATTTCCGGGGTCAGGAGTCTCGCCGAGCCGCGGTCCTCCCCGACCCGGAAGCTCTCCTCCTGGTAGCCGAGGGTCAGGGCCTCCCGCCAGCGTCCCCGGCTCCGGCTCCGGGAGACGGCCATAAGGAAGGCATTGCTCCGGATGGACACGGACTCCAGATCGTCGTAACCCAGGGAGAATCGCAGGACATCGGTTCGGGGATAGGGACCGGGGATCAGATAGCTGGCAGCGTATCGGGACTCGATCTCGGAAGCCTGGACCCGGACCTCTCCCCGGTGACCTTCCCGGTTGATCCGACGCATCTCCAGGCCCAACCGGCCCCGAATCCCGGTATCGCTCCCGAATCCGGCCCCCAGGATCCATCGCTGTCGGCGGCTGGGCACCAGGTCCACCCGGATCGGGACTCGGAGCCCTTCTCCCTCCACCCGGACCGGCACCACCTCGACCCGGGAGAAGTAGGGGCTGTCCACCAGGGTGTCCTGGAGGCGGACGAGCTCGGCGACCTGGAAGGGGTCCCCGGGCTCGAAGCGGACGTAGCCCCGGATCACGTCGGGGTCGACGACGTCCTGGAGAAAGGTGACCTCTCCGAAGCGGTACCGGGGACCGGTCTCGAAGAGGAGCTCGATCTCGGCCCGGTACCGTCTCAGATCCACACGGATCTCGGACCGGACCAGCTCTGCATCCAGGTATCCATGGGTGGCTGCCCAGGAGGCGAGGTCGTCTTTGAGGTCCCCGTAAGCCGGCTGGTAGAGGGGGTCGCCCTCCTCCAGCGGAAACTGCCAGAGGAGGCCCACGAGGTCGGGGTCGGCGGCGCCCTGACCCTCGGCCCGGACCTCCACCGATTCCAGGCGGATCCGCTCCCCGGCCTCGACGCGATAGGTGGCCAGCCAGTCTCCGTTCTGTGCCTCCAGCGAAGCGTCGACCTCGGGGCGATAGTAGCCGAAGGGCTGGAGGGCGAGACGGATCTCCCGGGTCGCATCGGCATGGAGGCTCCTGACCCGGTCCTCCGTGGCCACGTCGGCCTCCGGATCGTCGATGGTCAGGAGCTTCCGGACGTTCTCCCGGGCCGCCGGCACGACCCCGGAGAGTCTCAAATCCACCTCCACGTCGGCCCGACCGGGGCCGGCGGCGAGGAGAAAGAGGAGGAGGACCCCGAGGGTCGGGAGCCAACGGCTTCGGGCCGACCGCCGAGGCGAGTCGGCTTCCGGTCGCCGAGGTCCTCGCCGATGGCTGTACGGCGCAGTCATCGGGTCCGCCAGACCGGATCGCGGCCCCGGGGCCGGGGGACCCGTCCCACGTCCCCCGGTGGTGACGGCCCCCGCCCCTCTGCAACTCGTCCAGGCACGGGGTGCACGGATTGCAAGAAGAAGGCCAGGAAACCCGAGCGCTCTGTCGGAGCACCACAGAGAACGACGCTTGGAAGCCTGAGCCGGTCGGTGCTCGCGGGCCGGCCCCCCGTTTCCGGATCGGACGCCGGGAGGAGCAGCGGGCACCCCACGGTGTCCGCGGCGAGACCGATGCAGACAGTCCAGACGACGACGAGCCAGGGATGGCGGAGCACGGGGAGATCTTAAAGCGTCGAGCTCCGGTCGGACCCCGACTTGCCGGAGCGGCGGAAGGGAATCACCGGTTCGCGAGCGCCCTGAGCCGGCCAGGAGGACAACCACCGGCTTCTTCGGCCCTCGGTGCTCCACCCTCCTTGAGCGGGCCACCGGCGCCGCCACTGGCTCCCTGGACCGGGGACGGGGCCGGAAGAACGGAAGGCGATCCGCCGACCGAGGGGGGAAAGCAACAGAGGTCTCGGTCCCCCCGGAGTACTGGATCGGTCGACCCGGTGGTCCGGGAGATCCGGGCCCTCACCTACCCTAGGCTACCCCTCCGACGCAGTCTCGTCGGTCAGCTCGGAGAAGACCTCGTCGACCTGCTCCCAGCCCACCCGGAGGAGAAAGGTGTTGTTGCGACCGTACGATTTGGAGCCCAGGATGTAGAAGCTCGGCTCCGGGCTCTTCAAAGCCTCGATTCCGTGGCTCGTCTGATCCAGGCAGTCGCCGGAGCCGTCAGCCAGGAGCGCCGCCGCCAGCTTCATCGGACCGGAGGTCGCATAGCACTCGTGGACCTGAAGCTGTCGGTACAGCGAGGCATCGCCGACACTCCCGGTGAGGGCAAGGATCCGGTCCACGTGGAGGGTCTCCAGCTCTCGGCTCTCCCGGTCTCGGATCTCCCCTGTCCCGTCCACGGAACGCAGCGTGACCTCCACCGGGCCTCGCTCTCGGGATTCGAAGGCCTCCACCGTCGCGCCCAGACGGATCTCCACGGCAGGGGAGGCGCCCCGGGCGAGCGCCCGGGCCTCCCGGGTGAGGCCGGCCCGGGCGGGCAGCGGATCCTCCGGGTCGACCGACCAGTCGGGTTCTGTTCGCCGGAGCGCCCAGATCACCCGGGTTCCGGGACGGGACTCCGCCAGGCGAGACAGGTCCCGCACCGCGGTCTGGGCCGAGTGGCCGGCCCCGATCAGAAGCACCGTCTGGCCCGCCCAGGCGTCCGTCTCGGCGGCGAAGTCCGGGATCCGCTGCACCAGTCTCTGGCCCAGCCGCTCTTCCCCCGGGGCCGGGATCCCGCCGTCTCCCACCGGGTGGGGATGGCCCCAGGAGCCGGTGCAGTCCAGGACCACGTCCGCCCTCTCGACTCTCCGGCCACGTCCCGTCTCCACCAGGAGCCGGAAGGGCCGACCCGCCCTCTCCGGAGAACCGATCGCCTCGTGCTTCAGGAGCCCCTCCCGCCCCACGGAGACCACCCGGATGCCGGTCTCGAGGCTCGGGGCCACCGTCGACAGAGCCGCCACCGGCTCCAGGGCCCTCTCCACCAGCTCACGGCCCGTGGGGCAGGCATCCTCCGAGGCCGGAAGCTCGATGCCCGCGCACCTCAGGTGGCGGCGCATCCGGGGTGAAACGCTCTGAGCCCAGGGGGTGAAGAGGCGAACGTGGCCCCATTCCCGGATGTTCGTCCCCACGGTGGGTCCGGCCTCGTACAGACGGAAGGGCAGGCCGACCTCGGTGGCGGCCAGGGCCGCCTCCAGGCCGATGGGCCCGCCCCCCAGAATGGCGACCCGGGGGGCCGGGGGCCGGGGGCCGCCGCCACCCTCCGGGAAGGATCGCTGGCTCGTCTCGCTTTTCATCGATTCCTCCCCACACTCCTCGCCACCTGCCGATTCATCTCGCATCCCGGGCTCTCTCTTCCTCGTCCGGAGGCCCTCGCCAGATTCGCCAGTCCCGTGGGCCCTCGGCCCCGGAACCCTCGAAACGGGTCGGCTGGACGCCGCCGACACCTCTCAAAACCGGGACCTCGCCCGCTCCTTCGCCGGCAGGATCTCCAGACAGGTCGTCCACCAGCCCGTCTCGATGGTCTCCACGAACTCCTCGGGCAGGTCCTCGGCCCGCATCTCCTCCGCCAGGGACGCGTGATCGTACTCCAGGGGAGAGAGCTCCACGGCGAGCTCCCCGTCCCGGTCCTCCAGCCAGGAGTACCAGACCCGGGTGTCGCCGTCGTTGGCCGGGCGCCCGATCACCCCCACGTTGACGGCGTCCCGGCCCGAGGGCAGGCGACGGTGCCAGTGGAGGCCAGTGTGGGTGAAGAGGAGGCCGTCGGCCCCCTCCTGGTCCAGGAGCGTCTCCAGGAAGGGGTCCGGGGTGGTGGACTCGAAGAGGAACTCGTTGACCCGTCGGGGAGAGCCGTGCACGAGGAGGAGCTCCCGCTCGCCGACCCGGACCCGGCGGCGCTCCGGAAGCGCGCCCATCCACTCCCGGAACTCGCCGGAGCAGCGTTCGGCCGTATACCGGTAGGAGATGCGGGCGAACTCGTTGTCCCGGGGGTCGGTGTAGCCGCAGTTGCAGTCATCGTGCCCACGGGCCAGGGACTGCTCGTAGTTGCCCTGTGAGACCCGGACGTCTCCCTGTCCGAGCAACGGGCGGACCTTCTCCGGGTTCGGGCCGAAGCCCCCCAGATCCCCGAGACAATAGACGGCGTCGGCGCCCCGTCTGTCGGCCGTCTCCAGAAGCGCCGCCAGAGCCCGATGGTTGTTGTACACCCCGCCGAAGGCCAGGATCCGCCGGAAGGGACCCTCCACGGGGGTCGGATCGTCGGGGGAGGCCAGGAACCGTTTCCGCTCGGCGGCGCGCTCCTCGTTGGAAAGGGAACGGCCGGCCCGGGCAACGGCTTTCCGGAACCGGCCCAGGGGAACCAGGCGCTCCCCCCAGGTGGCCTTGCCCCGATGTGCGGTGAGCTTCTGACGGGCACTCTCCTTCCGTTCCGCTCCCCGACCGTCCCCGGAGCTCCCGCTATCAGAAGAGGCCCCTCCTTCCCGGGCCTCGACCCCTTCCCGGAACCGGGCGGATCGCCGTCTGTCGCCCCGGTGCTCCTTCTCCTCCTGGTCTTCCGGGGGCCTACGGGACATCGGTCGCTCCCGCGTCTCCGGGTTTCCAGCGGTTCCACACCTCCACTTTGGCGCTCCCGGGTTCCGCGTACTCCGAAGCCGGATCCGGGAGACGAGACCGTTGCTGAACCCCGGTCGGACTCGGATCCGGGAACCGGTCGGGAGTCGATCCGTCGGGGATCGGTTCCCCGATCTTCGCCCTCCCGAGTGCCCCGAGGCTCCCGCGGGGGAGGCGGGGTCTTGCACGACTTCCGCATCTCCGCATCTCGCTCTCTCCTACTCCCACTCCGGTCAGGTCCGGCAGGTGACGCCGTACACGTGGCAGGTCCAACAGGCGGAGTGCTCCAGGGGATAGGGGCCCAGGCTGTCGGCCAGACGTTCCCCCATCTTCCCCGCCGGCTCGTTCACCAGGATCGGGCAGACCCAGACTCCCTGATCGGTGACCATCCGGCACGAGGAGCACTGGAGATGGTCCCAGTCCTCCTCCGGGCCATCGTCGGCGGTCAGCCGCTGCCAGCTCTCGTAGGCTCCGGACCGTTCGGCCTCGGCCCCGAGCCGGAACACCGGCATCATCTTCAACCGGGGCTTGGTGATCCCGATCTCCCGGAGGAGCTCGAAGAATCGATCCTTCCCCTCCGGCCGGGCATTCTCGTCGTGGACCTCGGTGACGGTGACCACGGGATTGAGACCGGCTCCCCAGAGGTTCTCTACCCCCTCCAGGGCCCGGTGGAAGGTCCCTTCCCCCCGGATGGCGTCGTTGCTCTCCGCGGTGTACCCGTCCAGGGAGACCCTCAGGTCCAGGGAGTAGGGCGAGCTCCGGTCCAGAACCGCCAGCCGGGTCGACCGCTCCGGGTCCAGGAGGAGACCGTTGGTGAGCACGGTGGCCGGACCGAACTTCAGGGTGGTCTCCAAGATCGCCTCCATCTCCGGGTTCAGGAACGGCTCTCCTCCGGTGAAGTAGTACTCCTTGACCCCGAGCTCCACCGCCTCCCGGAGGTGGCTCTCCACCGTCTCCAGGGAAAGGAACTCGTGAGTGTGGTTGGTCGGGGAGCAGGAGACGAAGCAGTGGGTACAGGCCAGGTTGCACACCGTGCCCCCGACCTGGAACCACAGGGTGTCCAGCGATCGGAGCCGGACCTCCGGGGTACCGTCGGGGACCCCAGCCGCCCGCCGGAACTCGATCCTGGGCTCCGAACGGGCCCGGACCGACGGCGACTCGCCCGTCCCGGTGTCAGTCGCCATGGTGTCGCCCGCCATGGTTTCAGTCGTCTTCGTGTCACTCTTCACGGTGTCGCTCATCACGGTATCGCTCGTCATCGAATCCTCCCGGTCGGGGCTCCGACCCCGGGCAGGGATCCGAGGTCCGATCCCGAAGGAACGCCCTGGCGGTGGCCACGGTCAGCCGGCCCGGCGCCGACGAGAGACCTCGGCTTCAGCAACAATCGTCCGGTCCGCAACACGCCTCCCGAGCCTCGGTGGTCCGATCGTAGTCGGCGCCCCTGGTCTCCCGGG
The DNA here is from genome assembly GCA_033722255.1 of Thermoanaerobaculia bacterium. Classification (GTDB taxonomy): domain Bacteria; phylum Acidobacteriota; class Thermoanaerobaculia; order Multivoradales; family JAIOJS01; genus JAWVZJ01. The sequence goes on from JAWVZJ010000038.1 coordinate 6,622, forward strand.
GATCCCGGATCGGGATCCGGGAGCAGTCGAAGGGCTCCGCCTTTTCCTGGGGGATCTCCTCCCGGGGCTCGATCCGCTCGAAATGGGCCCGGTACGGCTCCCGGGACAGGATCCGGAACGTCTTGTCGCAGACCGCGTACCGCCGTCCCCGCTCCATCCGGTGTCCGTCGTCGTCCAGGACCTCCTTGAAGGGTCCCCTGTAGACCACGGCCTGATTTCGCTCCAGGCACGCCCCCTCCTTGCCCTTGAAGGCCTCCACGGTCACGGAGCGGAACTCGATCCCCTCCACCGTCCGCCACGGCTCCTCCTGACGCTCCAGGATCCGGATCCCGTAGAGGCCGGCCTCTTCGAAGGCCCGGAGGAATCCCTCTTCGGTCAGGGCACCCGAGATGCACCCGCTCCAGAGGTCCGGATCCGCCCGGAGGTGTCCGGGGACCGGCTCGTCGGCCACGATGTCGGGGATCACGGCCCGGCCTCCCCGACGGAGGACCCGATGGATCTCCCGGAACATCCCCGGCTTGGCCTCCGGATCCACCAGGTTGAGCACGCAGTTGGAGACCACCGCGTCCACGGAGTCGTCGGGGACCAGGGGCTCGGTCTCCCGGAGCCGGCGGGCCACGGACTCGGCCCGGAGCCAGCCTTCGGCGTCGGCGACCGGGTCGGCGGCCAGCTCCTCCTCCAGACGATCGAGGTCCAGCGCCAGGTCCTGGATCCGTCCCCGACGAAACTCCACGTTGTCGTGGCCCACGGCCTCGGCCACCACCGGGGCGCTCCGGCGGGCGATCTCCAGCATCTCCGGAGTCATGTCCACCCCGATCACCCGGCCCTCGGGACCCACCACCTGGGAGGCGATGAAGCAGATCTTCCCCGTGCCGCTCCCGAGATCCAGAACGGTCTCCCCCGGCTGCAGGTGGCGGCTGGGATCGCCGCAGCCGTAGTCCCGCTCGATCACCTCTCGGGGGATCGGCTCCAGGTACTCCGTCTCATACTCCACCGGGCAGCAGAGATCCGCGACCCGGCGGTCTGCGCCCTCCCGGTACCGGTCCCGGACCTCCGCCTCCATTCCTGCCGTTCCCGTCATCCCAAAGCCCCTTCCATCGCGCTGCGAACCCGGACCCCTCATCCGTGGTTGCCGGAGTCGGGGGTCGACACGTCACCGATCTTACGGGCCGGCTCCGGGAGTGGATGGGTCCCGCTGTCGCCGTCGCGCACCGCATCACCGGTCCCTCGACCCAGGGCCCTCTCCTCGACCCGGATCCGGACCGCCAGGAGGCACCCGTTCGCCAAACCGAACAGGAGGGCCGTGATCCAGGCGGAGTGGACCAGGGGGAGGGCCACGACCTCCAGTCCCACCGCCAGGTAGTTCGGATGCCTGGCCCATCGATAGGGACCCCGGCGGATCCGGGGGGCTCCGGGGAGGACCATCACTCGGGTTGTCCACCGGACGCCCAGGGTGGCCACGACCCAGTACCGGAGGGCCATCGTCGCCGCCAGGACCAGCAGCATCGCCGGCCCGACGAGGGGATGGAATTCCCGGTCCAGGAGCCACACCTCCAGGGGAGCGGCCACCAGGAGCGCTCCGTGGAGACCGACCATGAAGGGGTAGTGGCCGGCCCCGGTCTCCCGGGCACCCCGGGTTCGGAGCCTCTCCTCGTTCCGCCGGGAGACCCGGAGCTCGACGAGGCGCTCCGCGGCGACCAGGCCCACGAGGAGGAGATAAAGAAAACGGCTCACCACTCCAGCAGCACCAGCTCCGAGCAGAAGCCCGGCCCCATGGCCAGCATCAGGCCCAGACTGCCCGGCGCCGGGCTCTCCTCGGCCAGGACCTCCTGGAGCACCAGGAGGACGGAAGTCGAGGAGAGGTTCCCCACCTCCCGGAGGCTCTTCCAGGTCCGCTCCAGAGCCTCCGGCGCCAGGTCCAGGGTCTCCTCCATGGCCTGGAGGACCTTCGGGCCCCCGGGGTGAGCGACCCAGAGGTCGATCCGCCTCCGATCCAGCCCGTGGCGGGCCAGGAAAGCGTCCACGTCCCCGGCCAGGTGTTCCCGGACCATGTCGGGGACCGAGGCCGAGAGAACCACCTGAAATCCCTCTTCCGAGACGTCCCAACCCATCACCCTCTCCGTGCCCCGGTAGAAGGAGGAAACGGTATCCAGGATCCGGGGGCCCGGAGCCCCCCGTTCCCCGCCGGCGACCACCACCGCTGCCGCCCCGTCTCCGAAGAGACCCGAGGCGATCAGGTTCGGGACAGAGAGGTCCTCCTGCTGGAGGGTCAGGGAGCAGAGCTCCACCGAGAGGACCACGGCCACCTCGCCCGGGAAGGCCCGGACGTACTCTCCGGCCCGAGCGGTGCCCGCCGCCCCCGCCAGGCATCCGAGGCCGAAGATCGGCACGCGCTTGAGGTCGGGCCGCAGATCCAGCCGGTTCATCAGGCGAGCGTCCAGGGACGGGGTGGCCACCCCGGTCACGGTCACCGTGAACAGGGCGTCCACCTCCCGGGGGGAGAGCTCGGCCCGGGACAGCGCGTCCTCCACCGCCCGCTCTCCCACCTCCGGCGCGACCTCGAGCCAGGCGTCGTTCGCCTTCCCCCAGCCGTCGAGGCGCCGGTACTCCTCCAGGGGGATCGCCAGGTGCCGACCGCCGACCAGGACGTTCCGGTGGAGTCTCCGGAGCCGCTCGGTGTTGAAGTGGGCCCGTCCCCACCGCTCCTCGAAGGCCTCCAGGAGGGTCTCCTGGTCGTAGTAGTGGGCCGGGAAGGCGGAGCCGACGGCCGTCACCGTGGGATGGAAGGAGGCGGGCACCCCTGGGATGATAGTGGAGACCGGGGCTACCATGGGCGGGTGGTGCCGACCCGAGACGAGATCCTCGCGAGTATCCGGGAGCTGGGACCCGAAGAGTCCCAAGAGGAGATCCGCCTCGACTCCCGGCTGGTGGAGGATCTCGACCTCGACTCCGTCGGCCTCCTGACCCTGGCCGTGGAGGTCGAGGACCGGTTCCGGATCTGTCTGGACCCCGAGGACGAGGACGGGATCCGGACCGTGGGAGACCTGGTAGGGGTGGTGGAGGAGAAGCTCCGTGAGTGAGGCCCCGGCCACCGATCCCGGAGACGCCGAAGGGGCCACCCTCTGGCGATGGCTGGAGCGGGCGGCGGAGATCCCGGCGGCCGGAGTCCGCCTCCTGGACCGGCGAGAATCCGAGCGGTGGCTTCCGTGGCAGGAGGTCCTGGAGCGGGCCCGGGCTGTGGGCCTCGGGCTCCGGGAGCTCGAAACACGTCCCGGCGACAGGATCGCCCTGGTCTTCCCCACCGGAGCCGAGTTCCTCGCCGCCTTCTTCGGCGCTCTGGCTGCTGGCGCCGTCCCGGTCCCCCTCTATCCACCCAACCGGCTGGGACGGCTGGACGAGTATCGGGGCCGGACGACGAGGATGCTCCGGGCGGCGCGAACCACACTGGTGTTGTCCGATGCTCGCATCCACGGGGCGCTCGAAAAGACCGCTGTCGAGGCGGGCGTTCGACTCGGCGGCCTCCGCCTCGCGGACCTTCCCTCTGCGGAGCGCCCATCCCGCGGCGCCTCTTCGCCGTCGCCTTCCGGCCCCGGCGACCTGGCCCTGGTGCAGTTCTCCTCCGGGACGACCGCGGCGCCGAAGCCCGTGGCCCTGAGTCACCGGGCGGTGACGGCCCAGGTCCGACTCCTCAGCCGGTTCTGGCCCGACTCCGGGGAAACGACCCATTCCGGCGTGAGCTGGCTGCCCCTCTACCACGACATGGGATTGATCGGTGCCGTCTTCAGCGCCCTGGAGAGACCCGGAGTGGTGACCCTCCTCACACCCGAGGCCTTCCTCGCCCGACCCGCCCTCTGGCTCCGGGCGATCTCCGACTACCGGGCCACCATCTCTCCGGCCCCGGACTTCGGGTATCACCACTGTCTGGACCGGGTCCGGGACCGGGAGCTCGACGGCGTGGACCTGTCGAGCTGGACCGTCGCCCTGGACGGAGCCGAGACGGTGAGCGCCGATCTCCTCCGGGCCTTCGCCGATCGGTTTCGGCCCCGGGGATTCACCTCCCGGTCCCTGACCCCGGTCTACGGGCTCGCGGAGGCGACCCTGGCCGTGACCTTCTCTCCGCCCCGGGAGCCCTGGAGGTCTCTGGTCGTGGACCGGGAGGCCCTGGCCGCCGAGGGTCGGGTCCGGCCCACCCGGCCGGGAGGGCGGGAACGGGAGGTGGTCTCCGTGGGACGACCCCTTCCGGGCTTCGAGGTGGAGGTCCGGAACGACGGCGAGGCCCTTCCGGAGGACCGTGTGGGACGCCTCTGGATTCGGGGGCCCTCCCTGATGGAGGGGTACCTCCACCGGCCGGACCTGACGGCGAAGCATCTGGTCCGGGGCTGGCTGGACACCGGAGACCTGGGATTCCTCCACGGCGGCGACCTCTTCGTGACGGGACGGGCCAAGGACGTGGTCGTGGTCCGGGGACGGAACCACGACCCCCAGGAGATCGAAGCCGCTCTCCGGGACCTGCCGGGAGCCCGGCCCGGCTCCGCCATCGCGGTCTCCCGGCCCCGGGACCGGGGAGGCGAGGGATTGCTCCTCCTCCTGGAGCATCATCGGAAGACCTCGGCCGACGAGCGCCGCGCCCTGCCCCGGGCGGCGAGGGCCGCCGTCCTGGAACGGATCGGGGTCTCGCCCGATGTGGTCGAAGTCCTTCCCCCGGCCACGCTTCCCCGGACCTCCTCCGGGAAGCTCCGGCGAGGAGAGGCGCTGACCCGGTGGACGACGGGACGCCTGCGGTCCCGGGACCGGGCCGAACCCCCCCGGACCGAGATCCAGGGGACTCGCTCCACCGCCGACGGCGAGGGTCCGTGAAGACGTCCCGCGACCACCTCGGGAGGCCCCGATCGCTCTCCACGGCCCGGAACCTGGACACTCCGCCCGGGGATCCTCCCCGGGGATCCCTTCCGCGCGGACCGAGCCGTGGGACGTGAGCCCGACGTCCTGGTGGTGGGAGGCGGTCCCGCAGGACTGGCCACGGCCCTGGCGGCCCGGCGATCCGGTCTCGAGGTCACGGTGCTCGAGAAAGGGGAACCCGGACGGGACAAGGCCTGCGGCGAAGGCCTCATGCCCGACGCCGTCGCCGCCGCCGGGCGCCTGGGAGTAGATCTCACCGACCTCGGGCTGCCGTTCCGGGGCATCCGCTATCTCGACAGCGGTCTCGTGGCCGAGGGGTCGTTTTCCCGTGGATCCGGCCTCGGGATCCGCCGGACTCGGCTCCACCGGGCGCTGGCCCGAGCCGCGGAGACGGCCGGGGCCGAGATCCGGTGGGGCGTCCGGGTGGAAGGGTTGCTGGAGGAAGGGGTCGAGACCTCCTCCTGCCCGGTCCACGCTCGGTGGGTGGTGGGGGCCGACGGCCTCCACTCCCGGGTCCGTCGCTGGAGCGGTCTCGGAGCCGAAGCCGGGAAGAGGAGACGATTCGGCGTCCGGCGACACCTCCACCGCCCTCCCTGGACCGACCGGGTGGAGGTCTACTGGTCCGACGGCGCGGAAGCCTACGTCACGCCGGTCGCCTCCGATCTCGTGGGCGTGGCTCTTCTCTGGGGCGGGAAGACGGCGGCCTTCGACGACCTGCTGCCGAGGTTTCCTCGCCTGGAAGAGCGCCTCGCCGGGGCCGACCGGGCGAGCCGGGACCG
>JAWVZJ010000039.1:0-12204 GCA_033722255.1 Thermoanaerobaculia bacterium
CCCTCCCCGATCCGGACGGGACGCCAGGATGAAGGGTCTCCACCATGTCTCCTTCGGACCTCTCATGATACACGACCTCGACGACAGCTTTCGGGTCCCGGACGAGGGGAACCGCCTCCGGCGGTCGCGGTGCCGGGACACCGTCACGAATCGCGGTCACGCATGCAGTGAAGTGAGCTTCGGATCACTCATTTCGACATCGCGTTCAGGAAGTCCGTGTTGGTGTCCGTCTTGGAGAGCTTGTCGAGCAGCAGCTCCATGCTCTCTACGGTCGAGAGGGGATTCAGGACCTTGCGGAGCACCCAGATCCGCCGGAGATCCTTCTCGGGCATCAACAGCTCCTCCTTCCGGGTCCCGGACTTGTTGATGTCGATGGCGGGGAAGATCCGCTTCTCTACGAGCTTTCGATCGAGATGGAGCTCCGAGTTTCCGGTGCCCTTGAACTCCTCGAAGATGACGTCGTCCATCCGGCTCCCGGTGTCGATCAGGGCAGTGGCGATGATGGTGAGGCTGCCACCCTCCTCTACATTGCGAGCCGCACCGAAGAATCGCTTCGGTCGATGAAGCGCATTGGCGTCGATCCCTCCCGACAGAACCTTCCCCGACGGCGGCTGGACGGTGTTGTAAGCGCGAGCCAGACGGGTGATGGAATCCAGCAGGATCACGACGTCCTTTCGATGCTCCACGAGTCGCTTCGCCTTCTCGCTGACCATCTCCGCGACCTGCACGTGCCGGCTCGCCGGCTCGTCGAAGGTCGACGACACGACCTCCCCCTGCACCGAGCGCTGCATGTCGGTGACCTCCTCGGGACGCTCGTCGATCAGGAGCACGATCAGGGAGACTTCCGGGTGGTTCTCGGCCAGGGAGTGGGCGATCGATTGCAGCAGCATCGTCTTCCCGGTCCGGGGCGGTGCCACGATCAGGGCCCGCTGCCCCTTCCCCATGGGTGTCACCAGATCCAGGACCCGGGAGGACATGTCGCCCTCCACCTCGAGGTTCAACCGCTCCTCCGGGTAGAGGGGCGTCAGGTTGTCGAAGAAGATCTTGTCCCGGGCGATGTCCGGGTGCTCGAAATTCACCGCTTCGACCTTGATCAGGGCGAAGTAGCGTTCCCCGTCCTTCGGCTGCCGTACCTGGCCCGACACGGTGTCTCCCGTCCGGAGGTCGAAGCGCCGGATCTGGGACGGCGACACGTAGATGTCGTCGGGACCCGGGAGATAGTTGTACTCCGGGGCCCGGAGGAACCCGAACCCGTCCGGGAGGCATTCGAGGACGCCCTCGGCGAAGATCAAACCGCTTTGCTCCGTCTGGGCCTGGAGGATCTTGAAGATCAGCTCCTGCTTGCGCAGCTTGCTGGCTCCCCCGATGTCGAGCTCCTTCGCGGTCTCGGCGAGATCCGCGGCGTTCATCTCCTTCAAGGTGCGGATGTCCATCGCGTCCACGGGATGATCGTCCCGCTCCTGGTCTCGAGTCGTCTCCGGAGGAGCGCTCGTCTCGGTCGTCTTGCTCGGGTTCTGTCCCTTGGCCATCGTCTATTCGCTCCTCGGCGGTGTCATCGGATGCGGGATCGGATCTCCCGCCATAGCTCGTTCGCTCCCTCTCCGGTCGTGGCCGAGAACGGAACGACGGTCTGCTCCTCGTGCAGGACCAGACGCTCCCGGAGCTCCTTCTCGCTGGCGTGCCTCCGGCTCCGGGGCACCTTGTCGATCTTGGTGGCGACGATCAGGGGATCGGCGCCCAGGGCCAGCATGTAGTCGTAAGCCTGGACGTCCAAGGAGGTGCCCCGGACCTTGGCGTCCACGAGGAGGACGACGAGGGCTCCCGGAAGGGCGCTCTCGAAGTATTCCTCCATCAGCCGGGCCCAGCCCCGGCGCTTCTTCTTGCTCGTCTTGGCGTAGCCGTAGCCGGGAAGGTCCACGAACCAGAGTCGGTCGTCGACGAGGAAGTAGTTCACGCATTGGGTTCGGCCCGGGGTCGAGCTGACTCGCGCCAGCTTCTTTCGGTTCAGGAGGCGGTTGAGGACGCTGGATTTGCCTACGTTCGAGCGCCCGACGAACGCGACCTCCGGTCGGTCGTCGCTCACGAAGTCCTCCGCCGTATAGGCAGACCGGACGAACTCGGCGCGCGGCATACTGATTTTTCATGGATTCCGAAGGGGCGGGGAGCGGGAACCGCTCCAGCTCACTTCGATGTTGTTACGACTTGTCTCCTGGCACCGTTCCGGGAGGGTCCCGGTCCGGTCGTCGGATGGCGGCCCGTGCCCGGGGTGGGCTCAGTGGGCCATCGGATCGGCGGATCCGACCGACGGTTCGGGAGAGACTTTTTCGAAGTCTCCTCCGCCCTTCGGCATAGATACGACTTCGGAGTCCAGCGCGAGACGGAGCACTTCGTCCATCGATTCTATCAGATGGATCTCCAGCTTCTCCCGTACCTCCTCCGGAATCTCCTCCAGATCCTTCTCGTTCCTCTTGGGGAGGACGATCTCGACGATTTCGGCACGATAGGCCGCCAGGACTTTATCTTTGATCCCCCCCACGGGCAACACCTTGCCCCGGAGGGTGATCTCCCCCGTCATGGCCACGTCCTTCCGGACGGGCTTCTCGGTGAGGGCGGAGACGAGGGCAGTGGCCATGGTGATCCCGGCGGAAGGACCGTCCTTCGGGATCGATCCCTCGGGGACGTGGATGTGGATGTCGGTGTCCTCGGTGAACTCCGGATCGATCCCCAGCAAATCGGCCTGGCTGCGGGTGTAGGAGTCGGCCCGGTCAGGGTGAGCTTGCCCTTCCCGGTCATGAGACCGATCTCGGTCTCCAGGAGCTCTCCACCGGCCTCGGTCCAGGCCAGGCCGGTGGCGACCCCGACCTCGGACTCCTCCTTCTTCTCCCGGGGCCGGTACTTGGGCTTGCCGAGGAATTCCTCCACCAGCTCGGCGTCCACCCCGACCTCGGCCATGGCTCCCGCGTCTTCCTCTTCGCTCTCTCGCCGCTCCTGGATGACCTTCCGGGCGACCTTCCGGGCCACGGAGGCAATCTCCCGCTCCAGGTTCCGGACGCCGGCCTCCCGCGTGTAGCGCTCGATCAGGGTCCGGAGCGCCTCGTCCTCGTAGGAGACTCTCTCGGAATCGAGCCCGTGCTTGTCCACCTGTTTCGGCACCAGGAACTGCTTGGCGATCTCGAGCTTCTCGTTCGGGGTGTAGCCGGAGAGCTTGATCACCTCCATCCGGTCCTGGAGAGGGGCCGGGACCGTGTGCAGCACGTTGGCGGTGGCGATGAACATCACCTTGGAGAGGTCGTACTCGACGTCCAGGTAGTGATCCACGAAGGTGTCGTTCTGCTCCGGATCCAAGACCTCCATGAGCGCCGCCGAGGGATCGCCCCGGAAATCGGTGGACATTTTGTCCACCTCGTCCAGGAGGAACACCGGATTGATTGTCCCGGCCTTCTTCATCATCTGGATGATCTGGCCCGGGAAGGCGCCGATGTAGGTCCGACGATGGCCCCGGATCTCCGCCTCGTCCCGGACCCCGCCCAGGGAGAGGCGGACAAACTCGCGACCGGTGGCCCGGGCGATCGACTTCGCCAGCGAGCTCTTCCCGACCCCGGGAGGACCCACGAAACAGATGATCGAGCTCTGAGTCTGGGTCGTGAGCTGCCGGACGGCCAGGAACTCCAGGATCCGCTCCTTGATCTTTTCCAGACCGTAGTGGTCCTCGTTCAGGATCTCCTGGGCCCGCTCCAGGTCCTGGAGCTCGTCACTGGTCTCGCTCCAGGGGACGCTGACCAGCCAGTCGATGTAGTTCCGGGAAACGGTGGACTCGGCCGAGACCGGGGGCATGGCCTCCAGTCGCTTGAGCTCCTGCTCCGCCCGCTCCTTCACCTCTTCGGGGAGGTCGGCCTCCTCGATCCGCTCCTTGAGCTCGGCCATCTCGTCGGCCGTGTCGTCCTTGCGCCCGAGCTCCTCGTGGATGGCCTTGATCTTCTCGTTGAGGTAGTACTCCTTCTGGGCCTTCTCCATCTGCTTCTTGACCTGGACGTTGATCCGCTTGTCGATGGAGATCTTCTCCAGCTCCACGTCCAGGAGGTCATGGATCCGTCGGAGCCGCTCCGAGGGATTCAGCAGGGCCAGGATGGACTGCTTGTCCGAGGTCGAGACCATCAGATGGGCGGCCAGGGTGTCGGAGAACCGATCGACGTCGTCGAGCTCCAGGGTGGAGACCAAGCTCTCGAAGGCCAGGTGATGAGAGGCCTTGGCGTACTGCTCGAAGGAGTTCAGGACCTTGCCCATGTAGAGCTGGAGCTTGTCGTCGGTGGGATAGTCCACGTCCAGGGCCTCCACCTCCGCCAGGAAGGGGGCGTCCTCTTCCCCCAGCTCCTTCAGCTCGGCCCGCTGGACCCCCTCCACCATCACCTTCACGTTCCCGTTCGGAAGCTTGAGGTTCTGGACCACCTTGGCCACGACACCGATCTCGTGGAGGTCGTCGATGCCCGGCTCGTCGACCCGCGGATCCTTCTGGGTCACCAGGAACAGGTGCTTCGACGCGCTCGACAGGGCCTCTTCCAGGGCCTTCACGGACGATTCCCGTCCCACGATGAACGGCGCCATCATGTGAGGGAAGACGACCATGTCCCGGAGGGGGACGATCGGTAGCTCCCGACGTTGCCGGGACAGGAAAGACTCCAAAGCCATAAGGGATCTCGTTGAGGAACTGACCGGTTAGCCGGCCTTTTTGAAGAGGCTGACCGGGGAGCGGTTCTCCACCACTTCCTCCGTGATCACACACTCTTCGACGTCGGTCTTGGACGGCAGATCGTACATGAGGTCGAGCATCATCTCTTCCAGGATGATCCGGAGCCCCCGGGCCCCGACCCCGCGCTTCATGGCCTCTCGGGCGATGGCCCCCAGGGCCGCCTCGGTGAACTCGAGCTGGACGTTCTCCATCTCGAAGATCGTCTCGTACTGACGGACGAGACTGTTCTTCGGCTCCTGCAGGATCCGGACCAGATCCTCTTCCAGGAGCTCGTCGAGATTGGCGAGGACCGGAAGCCGGCCCACGAACTCGGGGATCAGGCCGTACTTGATCAGGTCTTCCGGCAACACGTGGTGGAAGAGCTCGGAGTCCGGGGCTCTCTTGTGCTCCCGGACATCGGCGCCGAATCCCATGGCCTTCCGGTTGAGCCGCCGCTCGATCTCGTCGGCCAGCCCCACGAACGCTCCGCCACAGAGGAAGAGGATGTTCGTGGTGTCGATCTGGAGGAACTCCTGATGGGGGTGCTTCCGGCCGCCCTGGGGGGGGACGTTGCACATGGTCCCTTCGAGGATCTTCAGCAGAGCCTGCTGGACTCCTTCACCGGAGACGTCCCGGGTGATGGACGGGTTGTCGCCCTTCCGGCAGATCTTGTCCACCTCGTCGAGGTAGACGATCCCCTTCTGGGTCTTCTCCTTGTCGTTCCCCGCCGCCTGGTAGAGCTTGAGGATGATGTTCTCCACGTCCTCCCCCACATAGCCCGCTTCGGTGAGGGTGGTGGCGTCGGCGATGGTGAAGGGGACCTGGAGGATCTTGGCCAGGGTCTGGGCCAGGAGGGTCTTGCCCGTCCCGGTGGGACCGATCATGAGGATGTTCGATTTCTGGAGCTCCACGTCGCCCCGGAGGCTGTCGGCGTGCTCGATCCGCTTGTAGTGGTTGTAGACGGCCACGGCGAGCTTCTTCTTCGCCTGTTCCTGGCCGACGACGTACTCGTCGAGCATGGCCTTGAGCTCCTGGGGCTTGGGCAGGGTCGTCTCCTGCTGCTGCTCCAGCATCCGGTCCTCGGCGATGATGTCGAGACAGATGTCCACGCACTCGTCGCAGATGAAGACCGTGGGTCCGGCGATCAGCTTTCGGACCTCCCTCTGGCTCTTGTTGCAGAAGGAGCACCTCAGGGTCTCGTCGCCGGTGTCTCTCTTGGCCATTCTTCCTCCGGTGAGGTTCGTTCTCCGGGTTCCCTCTCCGCTGATCGGAAAACCGTTTCGCTCTCTAGAACCGGCCCTGCGTCTCCTCTATTCCTGAAAATCGCTCGGGCTCTGGAGGCAGCTTATCAGAGGTCCCTCCCCGTGGTGGCGCCGATCGAGGGCCCCGGCGTCAGGCCTCTTCGTCGTCCGGACGGCGCTCCATCACCTTGTCCACCAGCCCGTAGTCGACCGCCTCCTCGGCCCCCAGGATCCGGTCGCGCTCGGTGTCCTCGTGGACCTGCTCCTCCGACTTGCCGGTGTGCTCGGAGAGGATCTCGTTGATCCGCTCCCGCATCCGGAGCAGCTCGTTGGCGTGGATCTCGATGTCGGTCTGCTGCCCTTGGAGGCCGTAGAGCAGGGGCTGGTGGATCAGCACCCGACCGTTGGGGAGGACGTAGCGCTTGCCGTGCGTTCCGCCGGCCAGAAGGACCGCGGCCATGGAGGCCGCCTGCCCCACACAGACGGTGGAGACGTCGGGCTTGATGTATTGCATGGTGTCGTAGACGGCGAGCCCGGCGGTGATCGATCCTCCCGGGGAGTTGATGTAGAGGGAGATGTCACGCTCCGGGGCCTCGGCCTCCAGGAAGAGGAGCTGGGCGATGACCAGGTTCGCGGTCCAATCGTCGATCGCCTTCCCGAGGAAGATGATGTTGTCCCGGAGCAGGCGGGAGAAGATGTCGAAGTGGCGCTCACCCCGACTGGTCTGCTCGATCACATAGGGCATCGACATGGTCAATTACTCCTCGGCGAATTCCGTTTCCACGGGACTCTCTCGGTTCTCCGGCTTCGCGCCGGGTACTTCGGATTCTAGCGGGGCTTCCGATCCTTCGGACTCCTCCGTCTCCTCCACCGTCCGCTCTCCCAGGAGCTCGGACACCGTCTCCTGGCGTCTCAAATCCTTCCGGAGGCTGGCCAGTCGACCGCTCTGGTCGAGCTCCCGGCGCAGGGCCACGGTGGAGGTCTCCCGGGAGCGGGCGATGTCGGCCAGCATCGCCTCCAGGCGCTCCTCCGGGACACCGATCTCCTTCTCGTCGGCGATCGCGTCCAGGAGGAGCCGGGTGTGGACCGCCTTCTCGGCCTGGGGGCGGAGCTGCTCTCCGAGCTGGCCCCAGTCGATGTCGGCATGCTCCACGTCCACCCCCTGGCGGGCCAGGTCGTGGGCGTACTCCCGGACCATGGATTCCAGCTCCTCGTGGACCACGCCCTGGGGAAGGGTCATGGGATGCCGATCCCGGAGCTGCTGGAGCAGGGCCCTCTCCTTCTCCTTCCGAGCCTCGTCGGCGAGCTCCTGACGGAGCCTGTCGGTGACCGCTTCCTCGAGCTCGCCCACGGTCTCGAAGCGGCTGATCTCCTGGACGAACTCCTCGTCCAGCTCCGGCAGCTCGAGCTCTTCGACCTTCTGGACCTCGACGGTGTACTCCTTCTCCTCCTCCTCGCCCTCCTCGCCGACGGTCTTGGTGAAGGAGCTCTTCTGGCCCGCCTTCAGGCCCTGGACCGAGACGGAGAGCTCCTCCCAGACCCGCTCCTCGCCGACCTCGAAGGAGAGCTCGTCCTCCTCTTCTTCCGCTCCCTCGCCGGAGGTGATGGTGACCTTCACGAGATCGCCCCGGGCGGCAGGGCGGTCCACCTCGGTCCAGGTACCGACTCTCCTGCGCATCTCGGTGATCCTCCGATCCACCTCCTCTTCGGTGGGTTCGGTCACCGCGGACGGAAGATCGAAATCCTCCAGGTCCCCGAGCTCGATCTCGGGCCGGGTCTCCACCACGGCCACGAAGGTCATCTCCTCTCCCAGCTCGAAATCGACCTCCTTGAGCTGGGGGGGCAGGATCGGATCGAGCTCCTTTTCGGCTTCCGCCTGCCTCCAGTACCGGGGGACCATCCGCTCTACGACCTCCTCCCGGATCTCCTTGGCGAATCGCTTCTTGACCAGGCCTCTGGGAGCCTTGCCCTTCCGGAAGCCGGGCAGGTCGGCGTGCTTCCGGTACTGATCGGTCACCCGCTCGGTCTCGGCCTCGAGGGCCGGACGGGGGACCTCGATCGTGAGCTCCTTGCGACAGGGTCCGACCTCTTCCATGGATACGACTACGCTCATGAGATGTCCTCTCGGAGACGGGGAACCGGGGCTCAGCCCGCTTCCCGGGCGGGGGGTGGGCCCCCGGGCAGGTGGTGATCGTTGGTGCGAAAGGGGGGACTCGAACCCCCACCCCTTTCGGGACTAGATCCTAAGTCTAGCGCGTCTACCAGTTCCGCCACTTTCGCCGTGATCGGGTCTTCACGGCGCCCGGCCGTCACTCGGATGCGGGGTGTGTCGAGCCGGGTCGGACACCGGAAGGCGATGACGTTGGACTTGGTGAGCCGCCAGGGACTCGAACCCCGAACCCGCAGATTAAGAGTCTGCTGCTCTGCCAGTTGAGCTAGCGGCCCAACGAGTCGTAGATGATATCCGGAGGGCCTCCTCGGCGCAACCCCGGGGGAGGCACCGGCGCCTCCCCAGGATCCCGTGCCGACAGGGGAGCCGTCCCGGCCGGCGAGTCGGGGTCGGAGAAGGGGGCATCGCCAAGAACCGAGGGCGGCCGAGCGGAGGATGGATCCCGGGTCCGATGCCCGGCGAGGGAGCTTCGACCGAATGGACCGAGGTCGCCACGGGTCACGGGGTGGCGCGGCTCTCCGCCGCCAGGTGGTCCGGGGCACCGCCCGCTGGGGTGGTCTCTCATCGGCTACAGTCGGGCAACATCGCTGGCGACAACGGACCGCTCGCCGAGGGAGGACGGAATGCAGACGAGAGGACGCGCAAGAGGATGGTGTCGGCTCGGGATCGGAATCCTGGGTTCGACCGTGGTACTGCTCCTGGCCGCGGTCTCGCCCCTGGGAGCCCAGGAGGAGATCTGCCTCGGATGTCACGAGGTCGAGGTCTCCTCGCCGATGCATCGGGACTTCGCCTGCAGCGACTGCCACACCGACGTGGATCTGGACGTCCATCCGGAGCCCCCCATCGAGCTCTCCCCCACCGTGGTGTGCGGACAGTGCCATGAGGTGTCGGAGGGGCTGGAGGAAGGACCCCACGCCCAGATCTCCTGCGTCGACTGCCACGGCGAGGCCCACGAGATCCTGGACCCGGACGAGCTCGCATCCCCGATGTCGCCGGTGAATCAGGCCCGGGCCTGCGGGGAATGCCACGGCGACGACCCCGAGAATCCCGATCTGATCGAGAACTACCTGGCCAGCGTCCACGGTCACGCCCTGTTCGTGTCCGGGCTGATCGAGGCCCCGTCGTGCAGCGACTGCCACGGCGGCCACGATGTCTTCCCCTCCTCGAATTCCCGCTCCTCGGTGTCGTGGGAAAACGCTCCCGAGACCTGCGGGAGCTGCCACCAGCTCATCCTCGACACCTGGACCACCAAGAGCGCCCACGGGTTCGCGTGGGAGGAGGGGGACCAGGAGGGACCCGTCTGCTCCACCTGTCACACGGCGCATTCGATCAAGGAGCCCTACCAGCCCCAGCCCCGACTCGAGTTCCCCGAGACCTGCGGCGACTGTCACCACGAGTCCCTCCACACCTTCATGGACAGCTTCCACGGCAAGGCATCGGACCTGGGGTTCGTGACCGCCGCGATCTGTTCCGATTGCCATACCCCCCACGCCAATCTCCCGGCCGGGGATCCGCGGTCGAGCATTCATCCCGACAATCTCCAGGAGACCTGCGGGGAGTGTCACGGGGCGGTCTCCGCCTCCTTCGTGTCCTTCGACCCCCACGCCGATCCCAAGGACCCGGAGGAGAATCCGACCCTCCACTGGGTCTACCTGTTCATGCACTGGCTCCTGATCGGTGTCTTCGCCTTCTTCGGCGTCCACGACGTCCTCTGGCTCCAGAGGACGGCGGTCGGAGCCTGGAGGGGTGAGCTGGACCGGATCCCCCGGACCGAGGGTCCCTGGATCCGGCGGTTCCGACGGGGCCAGGTCGGCCTCCACGCCACCGTGATCGTGAGCTTCCTCCTCCTGGCGGCCACCGGTCTTCCCCTGCGGTTCCACGTCGCCGACTGGGCCCAGGCCCTCTCCGACGTCTTCGGCGGGGTCGCCGCCTCCCGGGCCCTCCACCGCCTCGCGGCTCTGGTGACCTTCGGGTACTTCCTCTACCACCTGATCGATCTGGTCCGGCGGGCGGTGGTGAAGAACGAGAGCGGTCTCCTTTGGGGAGCCGACTCCATGGTGCCCAGGCCGAAGGATCTTCGGGACCTGTGGAACAACCTGCGCTATTTCCTCTATCTGGGCCGACGGCCCCGCCACGACCGCTGGACCTACTGGGAGAAGTTCGACTACTTCGCCGTCTTCTGGGGCGTGGTCATCATCGGCTCGTCGGGCCTGGCCCTCTGGTTCCCCCGGCTCTTCACCGCTGTCTTCCCCGGATGGATGCTCAACGTGGCCTACGTCATCCACAGCGACGAGGCGCTCCTGGCCACCGGATTCATCTTCGTCTTCCACTTCTTCCACACCCACCTCCGGCCCGAGGCCTTTCCCCTGGATCCGTCGATCTTCGTGGGCAAGATCCCGGTGGAGCGCCTGAAGGAGGAGCGGCCGGAGGAGTACCGGCGGCTGTCGGAGAGCGGAGAGCTGGAGGACCTCCTGGTACCGCCCCCGACGAAGCGCCAGCTCCGGCGAGCCTACGTCCTGGGTGGCCTCGCCCTGGCCATCGGGTTGGCCCTGGTGGTCGGGATCCTGGTGGGCATCACGATGTACTGAGTCCGGAGCCCCCGAAACGGCACCGGCGGCCACCGCGAAAGCCGGTCCGGGCGGCGTGAGCCTGGACTCCACCAAGGGGAACGACCCCGGGCCCACGGTCGCCTCATTCCGGGGGGCAGAACCGATCTCGCGGAGTTACGGCTGGGTGCCGGTGTGGCACTCCCAGCAGCCGACCTCCCTCCACATCTCCCCCATGTCCACCGGGTGCTGGAACTCCTGACCCCGATCCAGAGAGGGGATGGTCACCGGCTCGTCCTGAGGCCCCTGGGCGAGGATCACGTGACAGGCGGAGCACTCGTGGGTGATCGGCTCCCCGACTTCGGACACGTGGGTCCCCCCGTGGCAGCGCATGCAGCCCCGATTCTCGAAGTGGCCGATGTTGTTGGGGTAGACGGACCAGTCCGCGTTCATGGCTGGGAAGATGTTGCTCGCGTACGCGTCCTGGACGGCCTCGATCGCCGCCTCGACGTCCCCCCGTCGAGATTCGAGGACCTCCGGGGCCTCCTCCCGATAGGCCTCCGTGATCGTGGTGGAGATCTGTTCCCGGGCCTCTTCGCTGGACTCGTAGTCGCCGTCCATGGCCTCCACGGCGATGGCCTTGATGGAGGGAAGCGAGGGGTCCAGTCGACCCTCCGTCAGGTGCTCGTCGATGGCCCGGTCCGGTGAGCGGTAGATGTGGCTGGGACGGTTGTGGCAGTCCATGCAGACCATGACTCGGGGGGTCTCGGCCTCGATCTCCTCCGGGCTCATGGGGTCGTCCTCGTCCTGGTAGACCGTGACCTCTCCGGTGTCGGGGTCGGTGACCCGGACCCAGGGGATGTCCTGCCTTCCTTCGTCCCGGGCGATGTATTCGACCTCGGCTCCGATGTGCCAGTGGATGCTCGGCCCCCCGATTTTCTCGGGACCGACGGCGTCCGTCCGCAGGAGCATCTCGATGGGCCAGTGCTGGTTGTCCTCGTCGTACAGGAAGTGGTGGAAGGTCCTCTGGGTGGCTCCGAACTCCTTCTGGGGCCAGTGGCACTGCTCACAGGTCTCGGCCGCCGGACGGAGACTCTCGATGGGGGTCGGGATCGGCCGGGGATAGTTGTCCGCGAGGACGGCGTAGATCTGATAGGTGCCGGAGAGCTTGGACTTGACGAACCAGTCCGCTCCGGGGCCGACGTGGCACTCCGTGCAGGAGACCCGGGCGTGGGGGGAGTTCTGATAGGTCGTGTGTTCCGGCTCCATGACCGTGTGGCAGGTGGTGCCGCAGAACTCCACCGAGTCGGAGAAGTGGTAAGCGCGGTAACTGCCGACGGCGCTGATTCCGGCGAACATCAGGGTCCCGACCACGAAGACGACGGTGGGGTTTCGGTGGGTGCTCCGGTTGAGATCGATCCGGGGCCAGGCGGGTTGGGATTCCTCGCTCTCCCGTTGCCATCTCCGCCACTCTCGGTACATGCCCACGGGAATCAGGAGCAGGCCCAGCACCAGGAACGG
>JAWVZJ010000040.1:0-11933 GCA_033722255.1 Thermoanaerobaculia bacterium
GGGCGACGACGGCGGCGTGGTCGGCGAGGGCGTCGACCCGCTCGGCCTCGCGGCGGTCCCGCCAGGAGAGGGCCGGGGTGAGCGGCTCCGCCGTCTCTCGGTCCCAGAGCAGACAGGTCGAGCGCTGACAGGTCAGGCCCAGCGCATCGATGGGGCTCTCCTCCTCGAGCCGGGAGAGAACCCGCTCCACCGACGAGCCAATCTCTTCCGGATCCTGCTCGACCCGGAGACCGCTCCCCCGGCTCGAGACCGGAATCTCGATCCGGTTCAGGATCCGGCCCTCGTCACCGATCAGGGCCCCCTTGGTGGAGGAGGACCCTTGATCCACCACCGCGATCCTCATCGCGACCTCCAGCGATTCCGCACTTCGACCAGTCGACCGGGATCGTCGGTGAACACCCCGGCCACGCCCCGATCGAAGAGCTCTTCGGCCTCCTCGGGGTCGTTCACCGTGTACACGAGGAGCGGCCGGCCCCGGGACCGGGCCGAGGCGATCAGCTCCTCCCCCACCAACCGACGATGGGCATGGAGACTCCAGGCGTCCAGCTCCTCCCCCGTAGCCAAGAGCTCGCCGGGCTCCCGACTCCCCACCGGGGCGAGGGAAAGATCCGGTCTCAGATCCCGGGAGCGCCGGAGCAGCTTCCGGTCGAAGCTCGAGAGCAGGACCGAGCTCCGGCCCTCGAGAGCCTCGAACACCGCCCGCAGAAGCTCGTCGGTCCCGGCGCGGTCCCCCTTCAGCTCCAGGTTCAGGGGATAGGGGTCCGGGATGGTCTTCACCAGCTCCCGGAGAGTGGGGATCGGCTCTCTCTCGGCGCCGGAGCCGGTCCGGAGCTCCCGGAGTGCCCGCAGGTCCATTCTTTCGATCCTCCCCTCGGCTCCGGCGAGGCGAAGGAGGTTCGAGTCGTGGAAGAGCACCGGGACGCCGTCCCGGGTGAGCCGGACATCGACCTCCACGGCATCCGCACCGACCTCCTTCGCCCGTCGGGCCGCGGCCACGGTGTTCTCCGGAAGATGGGCGGAGTCGCCTCGGTGAGCGACGACCCAGGGAGGCGGAGGGAGGCTCTCGGAAAACCCGGACGACTCAGCCAAAGGACCCCCAGGGGTCCGGAGCGTGGTGCTCGCCGAGGACGGCCGCCTCCGCCCCCAGGGCTACCGGAACCGGGCCTCCCGGGCCCGGGACCGAGCAGCACCTGCTCTCCTGGCGTCCCTCCTCCATGGACCGGGGGAAGCCGTCCACCGAGAGTCCGTCGGTGGAGGATCGATCCTCCTCCCGGCGCGGAGACGTTCGGGGGATTCCGCCGTGGGGGAAAGACCCCGTCATCACCCGGTGAATATCCCGGACCGCTCTCCCGGCCGGCACCGTGAAGAGGGACCTGGGACTCGGTCGGATCGGCCCTGACACGGGACCATTCTAATCGGTGCGGTGCGTTCGGTCCTCAAAGCCTGGAGCCTCCGGCCGGAGTCTCGCCGAAGCGTCGTCCCGGTCCCCCGTGCCGGTTACACTCCCCCCATGATCGCGGCGGAGGATCTGGGAACGCTCCTGGACATTCCGGGGTTTCGGCTCGGCCACGCCGGCAACCGAGAGGGCAAGACCGGAGTCACCGTCGTTCTGGCCGAGGACGGTGCCGCCGGGGCGGCCGAAGCCCGGGGCTCCGCCACCGGCACCCGACAGTTCGACTCCCTGGTTTCGGCCCACCATCCGGCCCCGGGGGTCCACGCCCTGGTCTTCGCCGGAGGCAGTGCCTACGGCCTCTCCGCTGCGGACGGGGTCGTGGAGGAGCTGGCCCGGCGCCGAATCGGTCTCGGAGGCCGCCACGGAGTCATTCCCCTGGTTCCGACGGCGATCCTTTTCGACTTGGCCTTCGGAGACCCCCGGGCCCGGCCCGACGCCGGGCTGGCTCTTCGGGCCCTGGAGGCGGCCGACACCGGGGCGGTGGACGTGGGCAGCGTCGGCGTGGGCACCGGAGCCACCGTGGGCAAGATCCGGGGGGTGGAGCACGCGACGAAGGGAGGGTTCGGGTTCTCCGCCCTCCGGGGAGAGAGCGGCTTCACGGTGGCCGCCGCCGTGGGGGTCAACGCCTTCGGAGACGTCCGGGATCCAGAAAGCGGAACCCTCCTGGCCGGAGTCAGGCGCTCTCCGGAGAGTCCCGAGCTCGCCGACTCTCGCCGGCTCCTGGCCGGGCTGTCGCCGGAGGTCACGCATCCCTGGGAAAGCCCCGCCCCGGAGGGAAACACGACTCTGGCCGCGGTCCTCACGGACGCGGATCTCTCGAAGACCCTGCTCCTGAAAGTCTGTCAGATGGCCTTCGGCGGCCTGTACCGAACCCTGGCCCCGGCCTTGACACTGTACGACGGAGATCTGGTGGCCACCCTCGCCAGCCGCCGCGTGCCGGCCCATCCCCACGCCGTGGGAGTGCTGGCCGAGGAAGCCGTGAGCCGGGCGATCGTGCGGGCCATCCGGAGCGCCGACGGCTTCGGAATCGTTCCCGCCCACCGCGATCTACACCCGGGAGGGTAGTCCCTGATCGCTCGCTGGTAGAGTCGTACCGGTGTCTTCCTCACCAGGCTCCGCGAAGGTCCGGATCGGTGGGTCGCGGTCCCGCCGCCCGGAAGGTCGGCCCTCTCTGGTCCCCTGGGGCCTGTCCCTGGGTCTTCCCCTCCTCACCCTGGGCATCCTCCTGCTGGTGGGCCATCGGTGGCCGATCCCCGGCCACCCCTGGATCCTCCTGATTCTGACGGCCACGATGGCCATGGGTGCCACCTTCCGGCCCTGGTGGGACGGGGAGGGCGAGGGTCTGGGAATCGGGTCCCTGGCTCTTCCCGTGACGATCCCGCTACTGGGTCCTTCGGCCGCCGGCTGGGCGGCCCTCCTGGGCCGGCCCTTGGCCGAGATCCTCCGATTCCTCTTTCGCCGCCATCCCGGCTGGAACCGACTCGCCTCTGCCGCCTGTCGGGACGCACTGGCCGCCGTGGCCGCATCCGGCGCTTGGTTCGCGGCCCGCGGTCTGGGACCCGTGGAGGCCTGGGGAATCGCCGGATTCGCCTATCTTGCCATCCAGGCAGGCCTGGGGGCCGGCCTCCGTCGAGCCCGCCGCGACCCTCCACCTCCCGGTCGAAGAGCTCTTCTGGCCGTCGGGGTCGAACTCTCGGCCTGGACTCTGGGAGCGGTAACCGTCGAGGCCTGGCTCGACGGAGCCGCGGATCCGGCCTTCCTCTGGCTCCCGGCGATCGGCCTCCTCGCGCTGGCGGCCGCACGACAGGACGCCAAGCGCCGAAGGGCCGAAGAGAGCCGCTCCGCCCTGTTGAATCTCGGCGTCGCCGGGCACCGGATGTCCGTCGCCGTGCCGGGGATGGAGGAGATCGCTCAGCGTGTCTTCATCGAGTGTCGCCGGATCCTCCCGGCACCGTGGATCGAGCTCTCCCTCGACCGGACGACGGTGGAGGGCGAGAGTGTCTGGCATCTGGGACCGAAGGGTCCGGTTCGACCCGGCGCCGCTTCTCCGCCGGACCATCCGCCCCCCCGGCCCGGGGTCCACAGGAGGGCCCGGTGGCACCGGATCGAGCACCGTCTGGAGTCCGGGGACGAGCTCCTGGGGACACTCAGGATCTGGTGTGATCCCCGGGAGATCGACCGGGAGTCGAAGGACCTGCTGTCTTCGCTCCTGCCCCAGCTGGCCTCCCTCGTCCACAGGGCCCGCCTGGACGAGGAGGCGAGTCGAGATCCCCTCACCGGAACGGCCCTGCGCCGAGTTCTCGACGAGACCCTCGTCACTTCCTTCTCCCGGGCCCGGTCCAGCGGCGAGAGCCTGTCTGCGGTCCTGGTCGACATGGATTTCTTCAAGAGGATCAACGATCAGTGGGGACATCCGGCGGGAGATCTCGCTCTCCGGGCCGTGGCCGATGTGCTCCTCCGGAATCTTCGGGACCGGGATCTGTGCGCCCGGTACGGAGGCGAGGAATTCGTGCTCCTTCTGGAGGGCCTGAACGGAGAGGCCGCCCTCGCCGTGGCCGAGCGCCTCCGGCACCAGGTGGAGACTCTGCACGTAGAGTACCAGGACGACGAGCTGCCCCTGTCCCTCTCCGCCGGAGTGGCGAGCTTCCCGGAGCTCCACTGTCGGGAGCCGAGCGAGCTCCTGGAGCTCGCCGACTCCGCTCTCTCCCAGGCGAAGCGGCTGGGGAGGAACTGCTGCCTCCTCCATCGGGGTCGAGGCCGTTTCGAGGACCCCAGGGGACGGACGGTCGAGACCCGCGAGGAGGACGACGCCGACCGGGCCGCTCCCCGTCTCTTCGTCTGACCGGTTCCCGGCTCCGGATCCCGAGCTCCGGCAGAAATCCGGTACGCTTCGCCCCGGCACGCTCGCGCCAGGAAGATCGAAGATGAAACGTCGCTACGTCGTCATCGGAGCCGGGGAGGTGGGATTCCATCTGGCCCGCCTCCTGTCCGAGGCCGGTCACGAGGTGGTCGTGATCGAGAAGGACGCCGAAAGGCGGGAGGCGATCGAGGAGGAGCTCGACGTGGCCGTGGTCCCGGGAAACGGAGCCCACCTCCCGGTCCTCCGGCGAGCCGAGGTGGGGAAGGCTACCCTCGTACTGGCGGTCACCTCCTCCGACGAGGCCAACATGGCGGCATCGCTCCTCTCCAAGCGACTCGGTGCCCGCCGGACGGTGGTCCGCGTCCGCGTCGCCGAAGACGTAACCTCCTATCGGAGGGAGTACGAAGAGAGCTTCGACGTGGACATGCTCCTGTCGACCCAGCTCCTGACCACCGTCCGGATCCTCAACCACATCCGGGGACACAACACGGTGGGGGTCGAATACCTGGCCGGGGGAAAGGTCCAGCTCCGGAAGTTCGTCCTACCGTCCGGATCACCCTTGACCCGGAGATCCCTGCAGGAGATCGAATTCCCCGAGGGCTGTCTCGTCGTCGGATTCCTCCGGGAGGACGAAGTGACGATCCCGGGAGGAGACGATCGGGCGGAACCCGGAGACGAGGCCCTGATCCTGGCTCTGACCGACGTGATGCCCGGAATCGAGCGTCTGGTCTCCGGACGGGCGGAGCTTCTGGGATCGGTGGTCATCGCCGGAGGCGGAGAGACGGGGGCCACGGTGGCCAAAGCCCTCCTGGACTGGGGCATGGAGGTCAAGATCCTGGAGCGGGACCGGGAGCGGGCCCGGGAGCTGGCCCGGATGTTCCCCGACTATCAGATCCTCCACGGGGACGCCACCGAGCTGGCCTTCCTGAAGTCGGAGCGAATCGGCCGGGCCCAGACCTTCATCGCCACCGCGGGCCAGGACGAGCGGAACCTGATGGCCAGCCTCCTGGCTCAGGAGCTCGGCGTGCGGCAGGTCGTAGCTCTGGTGGAACGGGGGGAGACGGTCCGGCTCTGGAAGCGACTGGGACTCATGGACGTGGTCTCTCCCCGGGCCCTCGCCTACGAGCGGATCGAGGAGTACATCGAGAGCGGGTACAGCCCGACGATCGTCTCCCTGGAGGAGGGGGCGGTGGTCCTGGAGCGGAAGCTGGCCCCGGCCAGTCCGGCGGCCGGCGTCACCCTGGCCGAGATCAACCCTCCCCGGGGGATGATCGTCGGGGTCGTCGTCCGGGGAGACAAGGTCTTCGTTCCCCGGGGAGAGGATCGCCTCGAGGTCGGGGACGTCGTGATCCTCTTCGTCCGCCGGGAGGAGCTGGATACCGTCCGGCTCCTCTTCCCGGGACGGGACCGAACCGGGTGATTCCGTGAACATCCGTCCCGTCCTCCGATTTCTGGGCCGGTTGCTGCTGATCCTGGCCTTCGCCGAGGCCGTTCCCGTGGTCTGCTGTCTCGTCTACGGCGAGACCGGAGACGCCCTCGCCTTCGGGGCCACGAGCCTGGCCACGGCGGGGATGGGGCTCCTCTTCGCCTTCCTGGGGCGGGGCGGAGGAGAGATCTACCGAAGGGAGGGAATCCTGATCGTCGTGGGGGGCTGGGCCCTGGCCTCGCTCTTCGGAGCCCTTCCCTACCTGGGAACCGAGACCTTCGTCCATCCCGTGAACGCTCTCTTCGAGTCGGCCTCCGGCTTCACGACCACCGGGGCTTCGGTCATGACCGACATCGAGAGCCACGGACGGGGGATCCTCTTCTGGAGGAGTTTCACCCAGTGGCTGGGTGGGATGGGGATCATCGTCCTCTTCGTGGCCCTCCTCCCGGAGATCGTCCCCGGGGCCCGCTTCCTCTTCAAGATGGAGGTCCCGGGACCGACAGCGGAGACCCTCCATCCCCGGGTGCGGGACACGGCGATCGTCCTCTGGAAAATCTATCTCCTGTTCACGGTGGCGGAGGTGGCCCTCCTGATGCTGGGGGGACTCGATCTGTACGACGCCCTGACCCACACCTTCTCCACCCTGTCCACCGGGGGCTTCTCTCCCCGGAGCGCATCCCTGGCCGCCTTCCCCCCCTGGGTCCAGGGGACCGTCATCGTCTTCATGGTCCTGGCCGGGATGAACTTCTCCCTCTTCTACCTCGTCTGGAAAGGCCAGAGACGGGCCCTGTTCCGGGATCCGGAGGTCCGTCTGTTCCTGGGGATCATCCTGACCGTCACGTTGGTCATCGTCGGGGATCTACTCCTGGCCGGAATCTACGACCGGGTCGGAGAAGCGGGACTGGACGCCACCTTCCAGGTCGCCTCCCTGATGACGACCACGGGGTTCGCCACCGCGGACTTCGACACCTGGCCCCTCCTCTCCCGAAACCTCCTGGTCTTCCTGATGTTCATCGGCGGATGCGCCGGGTCCACGGCCGGTTCGATGAAGGTAGCCCGCATTCTGGTGGGCCTGAAGTTCGGGCTCCGGGAGGTGCGCCTGGTCTTCAGCCCCAACTGGGTCCGGGGCATCTTCGTGGGCGGCAGCCCCGTGCCGGAGTCCGTGGTCCGGAGCGTCGCCGGCTTCTTCATCCTCTTCGTGAGCCTCTGGGGATTCGGCGCCGTGCTCCTGGCCGTCGGCGGTGAGGGCCTCCTCACGGCGGCCACGGCCTCCATCGCCATCCTGGGTAACGTGGGCCCGGGCCTGGAAGCCGTGGGACCGATCCGCAACTACGCCCATTTCAACGAGCTCCAGAAGCTCCTGATGGTCCTGCTGATGTGGCTGGGTCGCCTCGAGGTCTACGCGATCGCCGCCGTCTTCTCTCTCCGGTTCTGGAAGCCCTGAGGATCCCCATGACCTCCCCCTCGTCGATAGAGGCAGCTCCTCACCCGGCCCCACCCCGCTCTTGACCCCATCCTCCCGTTTGCCTAGGCTTGTGGCGACGATTCGAGCCTGACATGGCGGTACGGAAGGGGGTCCGGGCGATCGGGCCCGACCGAGGGACTGTCGATCCGAACCGAGGGAGGAGACCCATGAGAATCAAGACGCTTCTGACGATGATCTTTCTGACGGGATGGGCCGTGGTCCTGTCGGCCCAGGGCACCGGCTCTCTGACTGGACAAGTGGTGGACGACGAGGGCAACGCCATCGGTGGAGTCACCGTCGTGGTCAACGAGGTCTCCATGGCGGAGATCACCGACAACGAAGGCCACTACGAGCTGACCGGGGTGCCGGACGGCACCTACTCCGTCACCTTCAGCCTGGGGGATCACAGCCGGATCGTGGAGGAAGTGGTCGTCCGACCGGGGCGGGAGACTACCCTGGATCAGGAGCTCGACTGGGAGGTCAGCTTCGCCGAGACCATCACCGTCTTCTCCGCCTCCCGACGCCGGGAGCGGATCGTCGAGGCTCCCGCCGCCGTCACCGTCGTTCCGGAGGCCGAGATCGAGCGGCAGGCTTCCCACGGGCAGCTCCCCAAGCTCCTGGAGTTCACCCCCGGGGCCGAGGTCACCCAGAGCGGTCTCTACGACTTCAACCTCAACACCCGAGGCTTCAACAGTTCCCTGAACCGGAGAGTCCCCACCCTCATCGACGGTCGGGATCCCTCGGTGCCGTTCCTCATGTCTCAGGACTGGCCGTCCTTGGCGGCCCTGCAGGACCTGGCCAGCGCCGAGCTGGTCCGGGGGCCGAGCTCGGCCCTCTACGGAACCAACGCCTTCAACGGCGTCCTCAACCTCACCACCAAGCAGCCCCGCTTCAGCCGGGGCGGTACGGCAAAGCTCTCCGGTGGAGAGCTTTCCACCCTCCGTGGAGACCTCCGTTTCGCCACCGAGGTCGCCGACGACCTCTACCTGAAGGCCATGGGAAGCTACAGCGAGAGCGAGGACTTCTATCAGTCCCGCTGCGTCCCGGGCGTCCCCCCCTGTCCGCCGGACTCTCCCGCGCCGGAGTACGAGGGACTCCCCTTCGAGAGGGTCCCCGTGGCCACCGACGAGGACGAGCTCGGCGTGGGGACCCTCCGGCTGGACAAGTACCTCTTCCAGGATCGGCACGTCCTCACCGTCGAGGGCGGCTACTCCACCATCGAAGGACCGGTGCTCCAGACAGGGATCGGACGGGTCCAGGTCCTGGACTCCGAGCGCCCGTGGGCCCGGTTCAACTACAACACACCCCACTTCAATCTCTTGAGCTATTACAACAAGAGGGACGCTCCCGAGCAGCTCGCCCTTCTCTCCGGAGCCAATCTGGTGCTGGACTCGGAGATCTGGTCCGTGGAGGGCCGCGGAAACACCGGCTTCGCGGACGGAAAGGGACAGATCGTCGGAGGGGTCTCCTACCGGGACGAGGAGATCCGGACCGACGGGACCCTCACCTTCACGCCGGTGGGCGGGGATCGGGAGGCGGTCTTCGGACAGCTCGACTACTCCTTCACCGACCGATTCAAGGCCGTCGTCGCGGGGCGGTGGGACGATAGCTCCCTCCACGACTCCCAGGTCTCGCCCAAGGTGGCCCTGGTCTTCTCGGCCACGCCGAACCACACCTTCCGAGGTACCTACAACGAGGCCTTCCAGAGCCCGAACTACTCGGAGTTCTTCCTCTACGCCCCGACGGCGGTGAACACCCCCGCGGGTCCGCAGTCCTCCTTCGACCTGAGCGGAATCGAGGCGTTGCTGTGCGCCCCCTTCGGGGTCTCGTGCGGATTCGGCACGCCGACGCCGGTCCTGGCCCTGGGGAACGAGGATCTCCAGGTCGAGGAGGTCAAGGCCTGGGAGGTAGGCTACAGCGGGATCTTCGGGACCGAGCTCTTCATCACCCTCGACTACTACGACGCCGAGCTGGAGGGCTTCGTCACCGACCTGATCGCCAACCCCTTCGGGACGACGAACCCGAACTTCGGTCCCTACCAGGCACCGGCCGGGCACCCGGCCCCGGACCTGCTGGTCGGCACCCTCCAGGGGGCCCTGGGACCGCTCTTCGCCTTCCTCTCCAACAACCAGGTCGGGGACCCGATCTTCGCCCTGGCCTCCTACACCAACACCGGAAAGGCGGACACCCAGGGAGTGGACTTCGGTCTGAACTACTACATCAACCGGAACCTCACGTTGAACGCCTCCTACAGCTGGTTCGACTTCGAGGTCACGGACGTCACCGTCGATGACGTGGTCGAGGCCAACGCCCCGGAGAACCAGTTCAGCCTGGGCCTCTCGTACGTGGGTTCCAGCTTCGACGTCTCCCTCGACTACCGCTGGGTGGAGGAGTTCCAGTGGGCGGCGGGAGTCTTCAACGGGACCGTCCCCGAATACGACGTGGTGGGGTTGACGGCGAACTACCGCTTCGGGGACAACTGGAGCGTGGGAGTCAACGTCAGCAATCTCTTGGACGAGGAGCACTACCAGGCGTTCGGCGGCGACATCCTCGAACGCCGGGCCCTGGGACACGTGGCCTTCCACTGGTGATCCGGCCACAGCCCTCGCGCCCGGTGGAATCGGGACCCGGGGCAGAGATCGGCCCTTTGGCTATCGGAGAATCCGACCGGACGCTGTGAGGTCTCGACTGCGGCCCTCCGCCTCCGGGAGGGGGGGTCACCAGGCCAGGACCTCCCGGGACACCCGGTGGATCTCGTCCTTCCCCGGAAGGAGTCTCCGCTCCAGGCTCTTGACGTAGGGTGACGGACGATCGGGGTAGGCGACCCGACGAATCGGTGCGTCCAGCCACGGAAAGCCCGCGTCCGAGATCCGGGCTACCACCTCACCTCCATAACCCCCCGTGAGGAGGGCTTCGTGGACCACCAGGACTCGATGGGTCTTCCGGACCGACTTTAGCACCGTCTCCTCGTCCAGGGGAACCAGGGTCCGGAGATCCACCACCTCGCACTCGACTCCCTCCTCGGACAGCTCGTCGGCGACCTCCAGGCAGGACCACAGGGACGATCCGTAGGTCACGAAGGTGAGGTCCCGGCCCTTCCTCCGGACCGCGGCCCTTCCGAGGCTCTCCACGGGCCCTCCCTTCGGCAGGACCTCCTTGATCCGCCGGTAGAGATACTTGTGCTCGCAGAAGATCACCGGGTTGGGGTCCCGGATCGAGGCCCTCAGCAGCTCCTTCGCATCCCGGGCCGTGGCCGGACAGACGACCTTGAGCCCGCCGGCGTGGGCGAACCATCCCTCCACGTTCTGGGAGTGGAACGGTCCCGCCCCCACCCCCCCTCCTCCCGGCAGGCGGACGACGATGGGACAGGAGACCTGCCAGCGGTAGTAGAGCTTCCCGGCCACATTCACGATCTGATTGAAGCCGCAGGTGACGAAGTCGGCGAACTGGATCTCCACCACCGGGCGGTACCCGAGAATTGCCGCTCCTTCGGCGACGCCCAGGGTGCCGCTCTCCGCGATCGGCGTGTCGAAGACCCGATCCGGCCAGCGATCGTGGAGGCCCCGGGTGGCCCGAAACGCTCCCTCGAACACGGCCACGTCCTGTCCCATGACGATCACAGACTCGTCCCGCTCCATCTCTTCGACCAGGGCCTGATGAATCCCCTCCACGTAGGTCACGGGCTCGCCAGAGACCGGGGCTTTCGCCGTACCGGAGATCTCTCCGCTCTCCTCCACGGAGGCGAACACCCCCCGCAGCGCCGTCCGGGGATCGGCGGGTTCGGAGTCCAGGGCCCCCTGGATCGCCTCCTCCACGAGTTCGGAGATCCGATCCTCCAGGGGTTCCCGGACCTCGGCCCGGAGGGTTCCGTCCCTCTCCAACCGCTCCGCGTAGGCCGGGACCGGATCCTCTTCCAGGTACCGTTCCAGCTCCTCCTCCGGAACCACCTTTAGGGAGTCGTCGCCCTCGCTGTGGCCCCGCATCCTCCCCAACATCGCCTCGATCAGGGTCGGACCTTCCCCCAGGCGGGCCCGGAGCACCGCCTCCTCCAGGGCCTCGGCCATGGCGTCGGGATCGTTCCCGTCGACGGTCCCGGCGTGGATCCCGTAACCGGGTCCCCGGTCCGAGAGACGCTCGCAGGCGAATTGGAGATCGGTGGGCGTGGAGAAGGCGTATCGGTTGTTCTCCACCACCAGCACCAGAGGGAGGTTCCAGACGGCCGCGAGGTTCAGACCCTCGTGGAAGTCGCCGGTGGAGGTTCCCCCGTCTCCGATGAAGTTGATCGCCACCCGATCGGTGCCGTCCTGACGTCGGGCGAAAGCGCATCCCGCCGCCACCGGGATCATGGCCCCCAGATGGCTGATCATCCCCACGTGGCGGATGCCGCGGTCCGGATCCAGGTATCCGTAGTGGAACGACCGCTCGATCCCCTGGGAGAAACCGTCGGCCTTCCCCAGCAGCTGGCAGGCCAGGCGGTACAGGAGCTCCTCCGGGTCCGGTCGCAGACCGTCGGGTTCTCCGAATCCGAATCCGGGAAAGGTACGGGCCGGATCCAGGTAGGTGGCCAGGATCGCCCCCAGGTCCCGATGGAGGGTGCACAGGACGTCGCCCGGCTGGAGAACGAGCCCCGCGGGGACCGTGGTCGCCTCGTTGCCGACCTCGCTGTACCACTTCGTCACCCGTCCCGTCAGGAGGAGCTTCTCGAACCGGGAGTCGAACTCCCGGGCCA
>JAWVZJ010000041.1:0-11923 GCA_033722255.1 Thermoanaerobaculia bacterium
GCGATCAACGGTCACGTCTATCCCCAGCTCGAGTCGGCCGACCTGGGTGCTTCCGCCGCGTACCGCCAGCGCAAGCTCCTCTACCGAAACCTGGGAGACGGCACCTTTCGAGAGGTCACGGAGCGGGCCCCGGTGCTCCTCGAGAGGAAGGTGAGTCGGGGCCTCGCCGCTGGTGATCTCGACCGGGACGGTCGACTCGAGCTCGTCGTCAACGATCTCGACGGCCGGGCCCAGGTCTTGCGGAACGAGCTCGAGGATCCGGGATCCTGGCTCGTGGCGGAGCTCGTCGGATCGCAGGGGAACCGGGACGCGATCGGAGGGGTCGTCACGGTCGGGACCGGGGAGCTGACCCAAACGCGACTGGTCCGAAGCGGCGCCTCGTATCTGTCCCAGAACGCGATGGCGCGGCATTTCGGCCTGGGATCCACGAGCCGTGTCGACGGGCTCGCCGTTCGGTGGCCGGACGGCAGCCGGTCCCGGATGGAGAACCTCCCGGCCGACCGGTACTTCAGGATCTTCCATCCCGGCCGATGATCGATCAGAAATAGCTCACCGAGAACCAAGGAGGATCAGACAATGCGAATAGGACTCTTCGGTTTCGGTCGGATCGGCCGGAACCTGTTCCGGCTTCTCTACGACCGGGACGATCTCCGGCTGGCCGCCATCAGCGATCCCGCCGACCACGATGCCCTGGAGTACCTGGCCCGCTTCGACACCATCCTCGGACGGTTCCCCGGCGAGCTCTCCCTGAAGGAGGGCCACCTCTACGCCCACGGCCGCCGGATTCCGATGCTCTCCGGTCGTGATCCCGGGTCGGTGGATTGGAGCGAACTCGGCGTCGACGTCGTCGTCGAGGCGAGCGGCCAGCAGCGCACACGGCAGGAGATGGAGCGGCACCTGGAGGCGGGAGCGAGACGCGTGATTCTGTGCGTACCCCCCGTCGATCCTCCCGACATCACCATCGTCATGGGGCTCAACCACGGCAACCTACGGGCCGAGCACCGGGTGATCTCCAACGCCTCGTGCACCGCCCACTGCGCGGCCCCGGTGCTCCAGATCCTCGACCGGGCGTTCGGGATCGAGCGTGCCTTCTGCACCAGCGTCCACGCCTACTCCAACGAGCAGCGCCTGGCGGACGTACCGGCCAAGGACCCTCGCCGGGGCCGGGCCGCCGCCGAGAACATCATCCCCCAGGAGACGGCCGTCTCCCGGGTGCTCGAGGGGGTGATCCCCGAGCTGAAGGGGCGGATCTCCTGCCGGGCCCACAACGTGCCGGTGGCGAACGGATCCGTGGTGGATCTCGTCTGCTGGCACCGGGATCCCGTGACGGTGACCGCAGTGAACGAGGTGATGCGGACCGCCGCCGAGGATCTCTGGCCCGGGATCCTGGACTACGAGGACGACCCCATCGTCTCCAGCGACATCGTCCGGAGCCCGTACTCGAGCACCTTCGACTCCCAGGCCACCATGACTCTGGGGGAGCGGGTTTCCAAGACCCTGTCCTGGTACGACAACAGCTGGGGTTACTCTCATCGCGTCGTCGATCTGATCGAACGGATCGGCGAGCTCGAAGCACAGGAGGTGGCGTGATGGCCGTGGCGATCGGAATCAACGGGTTCGGCCGCATCGGCCGCAGTGTCCTCCGCATCCTCAGCGATCGGGACGATCTCGAGGTGGTCGCCGTCAACGATCTGTTCGAGAACGAGCAGCTGGCGTATCTGTTGCGCTTCGACACCGTCATGGGTGTCTTCGAGAGGGAGGTCGAGGTGGACGAGGAGTCGATGACCATCGACGGTCAGCGAATCGTGATGACCTCCGAGGACGATCCGGCGCGGATTCCGTGGGGCGATCTAGGGGTCGACGTGGTGGTCGAGGCCACCGGTGTGTTCCGCCATCGCGAGCCCCTGGAAAAGCACCTGGAGGCCGGGGCCGGCAAAGTCGTGCTCACCGTACCGCCGAAGGACGAGATCGACGCCCTGGTGGTCATCGGGGTCAACGACGAGACCCTCCGGCCCGAGCACCGGATCGTCTCCAACGCCTCCTGCACCACCAACTGCCTGGCACCGATAGCCAAGATCCTCGACGACTCCTTCGGCATCGAGGAGGGCTTTCTCACCACGGTCCACGCCTACACCAACGACCAGCGCCTGGCCGACGTTCCCCACCGGGACTTCCGGCGGAGCCGGGCCGCGGCCGAGAACGTCATTCCCACCACCACCGGGGCGGCCCGGGCCGTGGGCCAGGTCCTGCCCCATCTGCAGGGCAAGCTCGACGGTCTCGCGATCCGGGTGCCGGTTCCGGACGGATCGATCGTCGACTTCGTCTGCCGCCTCGAAGGTCGCCCCGATCGGGAAGCGATCAACCGCGCGGTGGCCGAAGCGGCGGGGGGTCCCATGAGACGGGTCGTGCAGTACAGCGAGGAGCCCCTCGTCTCCAGTGACATCATCGGCAACCCCCACTCGTCGATCTTCGACTCCCTGTCGACCCAGAGCGAGGAGGACGGGTACGCCCACGTGGTGAGCTGGTACGACAACGAGTGGGGGTATTCCAACCGCGTCGTCGATCTCATCGACCTTCTGACCACTCTGGAGGCCTCCGCGTGAACGAAATAGCATCCGAGCTCGACTATCGAAGGGAGCACGTTCGTCATGGCTGATACCTACGGAATCCTCACCGGGGGTGGGGACGTCCCCGGGCTGAACTCGGTGATCAAATCGGTGGTCTACCGGAGTACCGAGATGGGGAATCGGGTGATCGGAATCAGGAGGGGCTGGGAGGGGCTGACCCACGCCGGCCCGGATCACGACGATCGCTATGTCTGGCCTCTCGACCGGACCAACACCCGGACCATCGACCGCACTGGAGGTACGGTGCTTCACACCTCCCGGTGCAATCCGCAGCGCACCAGGCGGAGCGAGGCCCCGAGCCACCTGCCGGAGAGTCGACTCGAGGCCATGGCCACCGAGGACGACCTGGTGGATCTGACGCCCGTGGTGCTGGACAACCTGGATCGCCTCGGGATCGACACCCTGGTGGCGATCGGGGGCGACGACACGTTGAGCTACGCGGAGCGGATCCACCGGGAGGGATTCCCCGTCATGGCGATTCCCAAGACCATGGACAACGACGTCCGGGGCACGGAGTACTGCATCGGCTTCTCCACCGCCGTCACTCGAGCCAAGGAGCTGATCACGCGGCAGCGGACGACCATCGGCTCTCACGAGCGGACCGCTGTCTTCCGGATCTTCGGCCGGGACGCCGGCTTCACCGCCCTCTACACGGGCTACGTGACCTCTTGCCGGTGCCTCATCCCGGAGCATCCGTTCGATCCCGACCACCTGGCCGCGATCCTGGTGGAGGACAAGCGGGACAACCCGAGCAACTACGCCATCGTCATCGCGTCGGAGGGAGCGGTGTGGGCCGGCCAGGAGGTCCGGGAGTTCGGAGAGGCGGACGCCTACGGGCACAAGAAGAAGGCGGACATCGGCCACGCCCTGGCGAGGGAGCTTTCGACCCGCACCGGTCACGAGACGCTCACCAGCGATCTGACCTACGACCTCCGGAGCGGAGATCCCGACTCCGTGGACCATATGGTGGCCATCACCTTCGCCAATCTGGCCCTGGACCTGCTGGCCGACGGGGTCACGGGACGGATGGTGGCGATCCGCGAGGGACGCTACACCCATACGGAGATCCCGGATCCGGCCCTGGGACCGCGGAGGGTCGACGTCGAGGCGCTCTACGACACCGAGCGCTATCGGCCACGGTACGTCGGCAAGCTGGGGGCGCCCCTCTTGCTCGACTCCCTGGGCTGAGTGGGCGGTACCGTCCGCCGGCGCGTACCCTCAGGGTGCATCGGGCCTGCGGTACACCCGAACCCAGTCGACGAGGAGGCGCTGCGGCGCCATGTCGTCGGGGGGCGGGTGCCCCCGGTCGAACCAGCCGCGGACGGCGAGGTTCAGAATCACGAAGAAGGGGTGCCCCCGGTCGAACGGCCAGTAGGCTGGCTCCTCTCCTACCGGCTTTCGGACGGTGAAGACATGTTGTTCGTCGACATACCAGCGGATCTCGTCCCGCTCCCACTCGACGGCGAAGAGGTGCCAGGAGTCCTGGAAATTCCCCCGTTCGAGGAGATGACTGAACGATACGATTCGATTGCCGTCGGGGTCGGGGCCGGCGTGGATCGCACCGGAGGTCCATCGGGGGAATCGTCCCTTCCCCTCCAGGATGTCGATCTCGCCGCAGGCGGGCCATCCCACCTCGTCGATGTCGGCCCCGAGGAGCCAGAACGCGGGCCACATCCCCACCGCCGACGGCTGCCGGATCCTGGCCTCGAAACGCCCGTAGCGGAACTCCCTTTTGCCCTTGGTATTGATCCGGGCCGAGGTGTATCTCCGATGCTCGTAGTCTTCTCGCCGGGCCTCGATCACGAGGAGGCCGTCCTCCACCCAGACGTTGGAGCCGGGCACGTCGTCGGCCCGATCGGGGTAGTACTGGAGCTCCTCGTTGTGGGGATCGGGCATGACCTCGACGGTCCAGCTGCTCCGGTCGAGGATGTCGCCGTCGAACTCGTCGGCCCAGATCAACTCCCAGTCACCGGATTTCCAGTCGCCGGATTTCTGAGTCTCCGGGATCGGTTCGAGGACGCCGGCTCCGGATCGAGGTGTGGCGACGCACCCGGCGGTCGCGAGCACCGCCAGGAGTAGCAGGAGGGCGAGGTCAGGCCGGCTCCTCCGGCTCACTACCCGATCCCCGAATCTCGCGGCTCGTCCCAGACGGACTCCATCGTGTAGGGGCTCCCCTCCTTGACCCACTCCGAGCCGTCGACGTAGCGGAACCCCCGCTCCAGCTCTCCGATGCGCCCCATCGCCTCCTCGTCGAGGTCGACCGTGGTGGCGGCCAGGTTGGCCCGAAGGTGGTCCGGGTTCACCGACTTCGGGATCACCGCCGTGTCCCGGTGGAGCGCCCAGGCGAGAAGCACCTGGGCCGGCTCCGCGTCGAGACGCTCGGCGATCTCCTGGATCGTCGGGTCCTCCAGCAGTAGGGGCTCCTCCGGGCGCTTCATGGACTTCGGGCGGTCTCTCGAGCCCAGGGGCGAATACGCGGTCACCGCCACCTGGTGCGACTGGCAGAACTCGACGAGCCTCTCCTGTTGGAGGTAGGGATGGAGCTCCACCTGATTCGCCTCCGGAGGATGGACTGCTCTCTCCAGGAGCCCGCCGAGCTTGTCGACGCTGAAGTTCGAGACCCCGATGTGGCGACAAAGACCCATTTCGAGGGCGGCCTCCATTCCCCGCCAGGTCTCGAGGAGCGGGCGCTCCTCCAGCGAGAGCAGATCCTCTCCCGTCCTGGGCACGACGACTCCCCGGGGTTGCGCCACGGGCCAGTGGATCAGGTAGAGATCCAGGAAATCGAGCTCCAGATCCTTCAGGGTCTCTTCCAGTGCCGGCACCACGTCGTCCCGGGCATGACGGTCGTTCCAGAGCTTCGACGTGACCCAGAGATCGTCCCGGTCCACGAGGCCCTCGTCGAAGCAGCGGACCAGCGCTTCGCCGATCTCGGCCTCGTTCCCGTAGATCGGGGCACAGTCGATGTGCCGGTAGCCGATGCGCAGGGCCTTCCGGACCGCGGCCCCCACCTCGCCCGGTCGGGATTTCCAGGTTCCGAGACCGACGACGGGCATTCCGTCACCGTTCGGAAAGGAGAGTGATTTCATCAGGGCCTCCGGAGTCCTCCTGGATCGAGGGTCGGCGGTCACTCCCAGCGGGCGAGGATCATGCGGATGTCGTCGCGGTGTTTCGTCTCGTCCGCGATGAGGTCGTCGAGATCGACGGCCAACCCGTACTCGCCGAGCTCCTCGGCCTGCTGGCGCCGCTGAACGTACCGTTCTATGGTCGCCGCCTCGTCCTCGAGGGCGTTCTCCAACATCTCCTTGGGGCTTTCGGCCGACTTCACCTCTGCCGCCTCTCGTACGGGCTCGCCGCCCAGGGAGACGATCTTGTCGGCCAGCAGCCGGGCGTGGGTCAGCTCGTCGGCGATCTCGGCCTCGAAGAACTCCCGGAGCTCCATTCGCCAGGGTCCCTGAATCTGGCTCGCGTACGTCCGATAGGTGATGACGGCGGCGTACTCGTGACCGAGATCGAGGTTCAAGCCTTCGACGAGGTCTCGTTTGCTCAGCTCACTCATTGTCGTTCCTCCGATGGTTGTCGTGTTCGAGAGGGGGTGCGCTGGAGAGCGCGGTTTTCCGTCGAGCCAGTCGATTCCGGATTCGAGGGCCGTCCGAAGGAGTTTGGCTCCTGGGGAGGGATTTGAACCCCCGACCAATCGGTTAACAGCCGACCGCTCTACCGCTGAGCTACCCAGGAGCAGATATACCCGGTTCGGGACCGGGGAAATGATCATAAGGAGGGTGAATCGGGAAGTCAACCGCAGAAGGCCATCGCAGCGGACTGCGTGGCGCTCACGTCCCGGTCCTCCGTCCCTTCCGGGCAGACTCCCGGCTCGCCAACGGGTCTCCCACTGGACCGCTCTCGCTCTTGACCCTTCCCGGCGGTCCTGTGGTACTCTGCACGCCTGCCCGGACCGCCTCCGCCGTCACGGTGGGGGTTTTGCGCACAGACAGAGAACTTCGAGCCTTCACGACGGGACGAGCACGTGGATTTCAATCTCGCCGGCATGCTGGCGGTGGTGGCCATCTTCCTGGTCACCCACTGGTTTCTGAAGATCGTCTTCTTCCGACCGATGATGCGGATCATGGGTCGGCGAGAGGAGCGGGTGGAGTCTGCCCAGGAGGTGTACGAGGCGGCTCGTGAGCGGACCGAAGAGGCTCTGGAGGAGGAGCAGGAGAATCTGAACGAGGCTCGCCAGGAGGCCGCGGAGCACCGGGAGGAGCTCCGGCGAGAGGCCCGGGAGGAGCGTTCCCGGATGCTGGCCGAGGTCCGGGAAGAGGCCGAGCGAGAGCTGGCCGAGGTCCGGAGCCAGCTGACGGAGCAGGTGGAGGAGGAGCGCCGGGTCCTGGAGGAGCGGGCCCGGAAGCTGGCGGACGAGATGACGGAGCGGCTCCTGGGGAGGGCGGTATGAGACCCGGTATCGGACTCCGGGCCGCCTGGACGAGCGCCCTCTTCCTGACGGTGAGCGGTCCCCTGTTCGCGGCGGTGACCGAGCCCGGGGAAGCCGCGGGAGAGCACGAGGCGGATACCTGGATGGGGATTCCCCGCTGGATCATCCTCACCCTGAACCTCGTGGTCTTCTTCGGCATCCTGATCTACTTCGCCGGCCCCGCCGTGGCCGAGTTCCTCCAGGGCAAGCAGGAGGAGGTCGACACGGCCCTGCGGGAGGCCGAGAGACAGCGCGCCGAGGCCGAGAGGATGTCCGACCAGCTGAAGGAGAAGATCGAGGATCTGAGGGCGGAGATGGCCGACCTCAGGTCCCGGGCCGAGCGGGAGGGGAGAAGGGAGCGGGAGGAGATTCTCCGGGAGGCCGCCCGGGAGCGGGAGCGGGTCAAGGAGCAGACGAAGCACGAGATCTCCCATCGCCTGGACCAGGCCCGGGAGGAGCTCACCCGCCACGCCGTGGCCCTGGCCTCGGATCTGGCGGAGCGGAAGCTCTCCTCGGAGCTCACCGAGGACGACAAGAAGCGGTTGTTCGAGCGGAATCTCGTGCGCCTCGAACAGAAGTGATCCGTGACCTGACCGCCGACGAGGAAACCGATGCACCGTTTCGCCAGACCGTACGCCGAGGCCCTCCTCTCCACCGCCGAAACCACGGAGAGGGCCCAACAGATCCGGGACCAGCTCCGGGGGTTCGCCGACCTGATGGAGTCGGACGAGCGCTTACGGAAGCTGGCGGTGAACCCCGCCGTGCCCCTGGAGGCGAAGGAGAGGGTCCTGGAGAGCCTGGCCGAGGAGATGGGCCTGGATCCCCTGGCCCGTCGATTCCTGCGCGCATTGCTCTCCCGGTTCCGGCTCCACCGGTTGGAGGAGGTCCTGGAGGGGATCGAGGAGCTCCTGAACCGTCGTCTGGGCATCGTGGTGGCGGAGGTGGAAGCGGCCCATTCCCTCTCGGAGGAGGAACGGGATCGCCTTCGCCGAGTCCTCGAGAAGAGGCTCGATCGGTCGGTCGAGCTGGAGATCACAGTGAACCCCGAGCTCCTGGCCGGCTTCAAGGTCAAGACCGGTAGCGAGCTCTACGACGCCAGCGTCAAGGGGCAATTAGACCGCCTCACGGAGACCCTGGCCGAAGCCTGATGGTTCGACCCGGTGATCCTCCGGGTCGTTCCTCGCACTTTCTGGGAGATACGAAGTCATGGAGATCAAAGCCGACGAGATCACCGCCATCCTCGAGCGGGAGCTCTCCGGGTACGAGGCGGACGTGGACCTGGCCGAGGTGGGCACGGTCCTCTCCGTGGGCGACGGGATCGCCCACGTCTACGGGCTGGAGGAGGCCATGGCCGGCGAGATGCTGGCCTTCCCCAACGAGGTCTACGGCCTGGCTCTGAACCTCGAGGAGGACGAGATCGGAGCCGTCCTCATGGGCGAGACCCGGAACGTGGAGGAAGGTGACCAGGTCCGGCGGACCGGCCGGATCCTGGAGGTCCCCGTGGGAGACGATCTGATCGGACGGGTCGTGGATCCTCTGGGTCGGCCCCTGGACGGGAAGGGTCCCATCGAGGCCTCGGATCACTATCCGATCGAGCGGACCGCCCCGGGAGTCATCGACCGGCAGCCGGTGAAGGAGCCCCTCCAGACCGGGATCAAGGCCATCGACGCCATGATCCCCATCGGCCGGGGACAGCGGGAGCTGATCATCGGCGACCGCCAGACCGGGAAGACGGCGGTGGCCCTGGACACGATCCTGAATCAGAAGGACGAGGACGTGGTCTGCGTCTACGTGGCCATCGGCCAGAAGCGATCCACCGTGGCCCAGGTGGTGAAGACCCTGGAGGAGCAGGGGGCCATGGATTACACCATCGTCGTGTCGGCCTCGGCCTCGGAGCCCGCCCCCCTCCAGTACCTGGCCCCCTACGGCGGATGCGCGATGGGGGAGTACTTCATGTACAACGGGAAGCACGCCCTCCTGATCTACGACGATCTCTCCAAGCAGGCGGCGGCCTACCGGGAGGTGTCGCTCCTGCTGCGGCGGCCGCCGGGCCGGGAGGCCTATCCCGGAGACGTCTTCTATCTCCACTCCCGCCTCCTGGAGCGGGCGGCCAAGCTGTCGAAGGCCAACGGTGGCGGGTCCCTGACCGCGCTGCCCATCATCGAGACCCAGGCCGGGGACGTCTCCGCCTATATCCCGACCAACGTGATCTCCATCACCGACGGTCAGATCTACCTGGAGAGCGACCTCTTCTACGCCGGGGTCCGTCCGGCCATCAACGTGGGGATCTCGGTCTCCCGGGTCGGGGGCAATGCCCAGATCAAGGCCATGAAGAAGGTCGCCGGAACGCTGCGCCTGGACCTGGCCCAGTACCGGGAGCTCCAGGCCTTCGCCCAGTTCGGCTCCGACCTTGACAAAGCGACCCAGCAGCAGCTCGCCCGGGGAGAGCGGCTGGTGGAGCTCCTGAAGCAGGACCAGTACGAGCCCCTCCCGGTGGATCTCCAGCTCCTCTCGATCATCGCCGGAACCCGGGGGCACCTGGACGCCCTCAAGGTGGACCATGTCCAGCCCTTCGAGGAGCGGATGCACCGGTACTTCCAGGACGAGTATCCGGGGGTGCTGGAGGAGATCCGGGAGCAGGGAGCGCTCTCCGAGGATCTGAACGAGACGATCGAGCAGGGGATGGAGGAGGCCCGGGAGCTCTATCTCTCCGAGCACGTGGACGCCGAGGCGGCCTGAGGAGCCGATGCCGAACCTGATCGACATCCGGCGGAGGATCCGCTCCGTCAAGAACACCCAGCAGATCACCCGGGCCATGAAGATGGTGGCGGCGGCGAAGCTGCGCCGGGCCCAGGACCGGATCCTCTCCACCCGGCCCTACGCCCTGTCGATCAAGAAGGTGATCGGGAACCTGGTGGCCCGGTCCGAGGAGCTGCCCCACCCGCTGCTGGACTCCTCCCGGGAGGAGGAAACCATCCTCTTCGTGGTGGTCACCGGGGACAAGGGACTGGCTGGCTCCTTCAACGCCAACGTCCTGAGACGGGCCGACGAGCGTCTGGAGGAGTGGCCGGAGGTGGAGCTGATGCTCCTGGGGAAGAAGGGGGCGGACTACTACCGAAAGAAGGACGTCGCCGTCCGGACCGAGCACAAGACCCTCTTTTCCGGGGTGGAGTACTCCGACGCCGAGGCCATCGCCCGGGAGATCGGTGACAGCTTCGCCGACGAGGAGTACGACGCCGTCTACGTGGTCTTCAACCAGTTCAAGAGCGTCATGACCCAGGTGCTGACCGAGGAGCGGCTGCTGCCGATCGAGGCCAGTGAGCTCCCGGAGGAGCATGCCCGGGAGTACGAGTTCGAGCCCTCTCCGGAGGAGATCCTGGAGGAGCTCCTGCCTCGGTACCTCACCTTCCAGGTCTACCGGATCCTCCTGGAGTCCCAGGCGGCGGAGCACGCGGCCCGGATGACGGCCATGGACTCGGCCACGAAGAACGCCAGCGAGATGATCGACGATCTCACCCTCCAGTACAACCGGGCCCGACAGGCGGCGATCACCACCGAGCTGATCGAGGTGGTCTCCGGCGCCAACGCCCTGGAGGAGTGAGCCCGAGGATTCTTTTCGAGAAGTCCCTTTCGAACAAGAGGTCAACACCATGGAAGCCAGAAACGAAGAAAGCAGCAAGCCCACCGGCGAGGTGGTCCAGATCATCGGACCCGTCATCGATGTGGAGTTCCCGGAGGATCAGCTTCCGGAGATCCTGAACGCGGTGGTGGTGGAGGACCCGGGAGAGGAGACCGGGGTCCCGATCCGGCTCACGGCCGAGGTGGCCCAGCACCTGGGGGAGAACCAGGTCCGGTGCGTCTCCATGGAGCCCACCGAGGGATTGGTCCGGGGCGCGAAGGCCGTGGACACCGGGGAGCCGATCACCATGCCCGTGGGCAAGGCCACCCTGGGGCGGATCATGAACGTCATCGGGGAGCCGGTGGACGAGCTGGGGGAGATCCCCGCCGAGGAGCGATGGCCGATCCACCGGGAGGCCCCTCCCTTCGATGAGCAGTCCACCGAGACCGAGATGTTCGAGACCGGGATCAAGGTCATCGATCTCCTCGAGCCCTACACCAAGGGGGGCAAGACCGGCCTCTTCGGCGGCGCCGGAGTGGGCAAGACGGTGCTGATCATGGAGCTGATCAACAACGTCGCTCTCCAGCACGGCGGCTACTCCGTCTTCTCGGGGGTCGGGGAGCGGACCCGGGAGGGGAACGACCTGCTCCGGGAGATGGTGGAGTCGAAGGTCATCGACTTCGGCGACGATTTCATGGAGCACTGGGAGGAGACGGGGGAGTTCGACCTGGACCGGGTCGACCGGGAGGCTCTGAAGAACTCGAAGGTGGCTCTGATCTACGGCCAGATGACCGAGCCCCCCGGGGCCCGGCTCCGGGTGGGACTTTCGGGCCTGACCGTGGCCGAGCAGTTCCGGGACTCCGAGGGCCAGGACGTCCTGCTGTTCATCGACAACATCTTCCGGTTCACCCAGGCCGGCTCCGAGGTGTCGGCCCTCCTGGGACGGATGCCCTCCGCCGTGGGCTACCAGCCGAACCTGGCCACGGAGATGGGGGAGCTCCAGGAGCGGATCACCTCCACCAAGCGGGGCTCGATCACCTCGGTGCAGGCCATCTACGTGCCGGCGGACGACATCACCGACCCGGCCCCGGCGGCGGCCTTCACCCACCTGGACGCCACCACGGTCCTCTCCCGGGCCATCTCGGAGCTGGGCATCTATCCGGCGGTGGACCCGCTGGACTCCAGCTCCCGGATCCTCGACCCGCA
>JAWVZJ010000042.1:0-11914 GCA_033722255.1 Thermoanaerobaculia bacterium
CAGTTGGGGGACCTCAAGGAGGGGATCGAGTCCTTTCGGCGAGCGGTGGAGATCGATCCCGGCTACCGGGATGCCCACTTCAATCTGGCCGCCGCTCTGGCCAGCCGGGGAGACTGGGAGGGCGCCGCTCGTCACTACGGGCGGGCGGCGGAGATCGATCCCGCCGACCACCGCTCTCGCCTGGAACGGGCTCTGGCCCTGGAGCGGATCGGTCGCGGTCCAGAGGCCCACTCCGATCTCGAGGCTCTGCTGGAGGCCTCTCCTCCGGCTCCCGACGCGATTCGGGCCACGGCCCTGGCCCGCCTGGGGCTCGCTGCGGCCCGGAGGGATCGACAAGAGGAGGCGGAACGGCGACTCCGGGAGGCGGCCGCCCTGGATCCGGGTCAGGCTCCGCTCTTCGCCAGGTGGCTCGGGAGGCAGGGCCGGTTCCGGGAGGCGGCGGAGTGGTATCGGAAGGCCATCGAGGCCGGCCGAGACGATGGCGAGATCCGGTTCGGGCGGGCCATGGCCCTCCTCCTGGCCGGAGAGGAGAGGATGGCGAAGGGGGTCCTGGAGGAGGCGGTCCGGGCGCTGCCGGAGGAGCTGGGTCTCCGCCACGCCCTGGCCCGGCTCCTGGCCGGGGCCCGGTCTCCGGAGATCCGGGATCCGGAGAGGGCCCTCCGGCTGGCCCGGGAGGTGTTCCGGAGCCGGCCCTCGATCCCCCATGCCGAGACGGTGGCCATGGCCCACGCCGCCGCCGGGGATTTCGAGGCGGCGGTGCAGTGGCAGCAGCGGGTCCTCGACCAGGCCTCGGGGGCTCCCGCCGGGGTCCTCGTGACGGCTCGACGCCGCCTCGAGGCCTACCGCCGGGGAGAGTCGGGGCTGGCGCCCTGGCTCGGGGGATGACGAGCCGAGGGAGTCATGGATTCCCCTCTCTCTTGCTCTCGAGCCGTTCGAGATTCGCCGTGGCGGTCGGATCGCCGGGAGCGATCTCCAGAACCCGTTCCAGGAGGGCCCGTCCCTCCTTCCGCTCACCCCGGCTGAGGAGAAGGACGGCCAGGTCGTTCAGGGTGGGAACGTGGTCCGGTTCGATCTCCAGGGCCCGGCGGAAATCCCCCTCGGCCTCCTGGAGACGACCGGCAGCCATGGCGGCGACACCTCGCTGATAGAGGGCGTCGGGGTTCTCCGGGGCGATCTCTACCGCTTCCCCGGCGATCCGGAGGGCTTCCTCGGTCTTCTCCAGGAGCACGAGGGCCCGGGCCGCCAGGAGCCGGGGAGCCAGGGCCTCCGGATCCGCGTCCATCCGGCGACGGAGGATCTCCAGGGCCTCTTCGCTTCGCCCTTCCTTCAGGAGCTCGCCGGCGCGGTGCAGGGGCCGGTTCCCGGTCTCCGGGTCGGAGCCACCCTGTCGGATTCGCCGGACGTCCTCCTCGGCCCGGGCTGCCAGCCTCTGGAAGCGCTTCAGGGCCTTGCGGGCTTCCTCCGGGCGTCCGGAGGCGGCCAGGGCTTCTCCCAGGGCTTTCCAGGCCTGGTGTTCTCCGGGGAGGATCTCGGTCGCCGTCTCCAGGGCGGGCACCGCCCTCTCCGACTGGCCGGAGGCGGCCAGGGCGCGGCCATACTCGAGGACCAGGGATCCTGCGAGGGGGGGATAGGTCGAGGGCTCCCCTCCCCGGGCCAGCACCTGCCGGGCCATGGGTTCCAGGGTGGAGACGGCCTCCTCCGGCCTTCCCTGCTGATACAGGGCCTGGGCGAGCTTGAGCCGGAGTCGGGGCTCGGACTCGGTCTCCGCCGTCTGCAGGAGCTCGATCGCCGCCCCGGACTGATTCAAGCTCAAATAGCTCTCGGCCATCAGGATCCTGGCCTCTCGCCGGATCTCGGGCCGGTTCTCCTCGAGGAGGGGACGGAGGAGATCCAGGGCTCTCCGGGGCTCCTCCCGCCAGAGAGCGAGGGCTCCCTTCAGGAGCGTCACCGGAGAGCCCGTCTCCGGGAGTCCCTCCGCGAGCTCCTGTGCCCGGTCCAGCCTCCCGAGCCGGAGGGCGGACCAGGCCGCGGCGAGCTCGGCCTCCGGGTCCTCCCCCCGGCCGCGGATCCAGGGCTCGAGGAGCTCCGAGGCCTCTGAGTAGCGGCCCTGTCGGTACCGGAGGAGGCCCAGCTCCCGGGCGGCCGGAGTCCTCTCCTCGAGATTCACGGACCGGGTGAGGAATCGATTTGCCTGTTCGATCCGCCCCAGAGCCAGGGCGGCCCGACCGGCGTGATAGAGGACGGCGGGATCCGAGGTCTCTTCGGCCAGAGGGGCCAGGATCTCCAGGGCGGCTTCCGGCCCGCCGGACTCCAGCCAGAGCGCTCCCAGAAGGGCCCGGTCCCGGGGGCTCGCGCTTCCGGCCGCCTCCAGAGCCTCCAGCTCGCGGATGGCCTCTTCGATCCGGCCCTCTTCCGCGAGCCTTCGCGCCTTCTCTCTCCTGGAGGAGGGCTCGGCGGAGTCCGGGATCTCGGTCCGGGGAAGACCGGAGACCGGCGAGCCGACGAGCACCCAGGCCAGGAGGACCGCGCCGAAGCTCCTACCGGCCCTCATCTCCGGCCTTCTGGTGTTGTTCGAGCTGTCGGAGCAGGGCCCGGGCCTCTTCGTGGTCCGGGTCGAGCTCCAGGACGCGCTCGAGCTGTCGCCGGGCTCCGGACGGATCCCCCTTGACCATCTGAACCCGGGCCAGGCCGAGCCTGGCCGTTACCAGCTCGGGATCCTCCTCCAGGGCGCTCTCGAAGTCGGATTCGGCCTCCAGGGGGCTGCCGCTGGCCATCCGGGCCAGGCCCCGGGCCGCGAGGGCCCGGGGACGCATCTCTCCCCGGGACAGGGAGACGGCCCGCTGGGCCATCTGGAAGGCCTCCCGGGTCGAACCCCGGGCCAGGAGAAGCCTCGAGGCCAGGGTCGGGGGTCGGGGATCCTCCGGTGAGAGGACCATCTCGTCCCGGAGAACATCCAGCGCGCTCTGCAGGTCGCCCTGGAGGGCCAGCTCCGCCGCCCTTCGAAGGGAGGGCAGCACGGGGTCCTCCAGGGCCCGATCGTGGGCCATGGCCTTTTCGGCCGCCGTTCCCTGCTCCTCCTCCAGCCGCCGGTACTCCGCCAGGGCCCGCTTCGCCTCCTCCATCCTGCCTGCTCGGGCCA
Organism: Thermoanaerobaculia bacterium; assembly: GCA_033722255.1. Classification (GTDB taxonomy): domain Bacteria; phylum Acidobacteriota; class Thermoanaerobaculia; order Multivoradales; family JAIOJS01; genus JAWVZJ01. The sequence goes on from JAWVZJ010000042.1 coordinate 3,140, forward strand.
GGGTCTGGCTGAGAGACTCCCAGGCGTGGGCGTCTCCGGGCTCGAGCTCGGTGGCGAGCCGGACCGCCTCCACCGCCTCCTCTCTGCGATCCAGGGCCAGGAGCACCCGGCCGTACTCCGCGGCCACGTCGGCGGCGAAGTCCGGGGGGAGGGAGCTCCCTCCCGTGGCCACGGTGTCGAAGAGCGGGGAGAGGAGGTCGGCCGCCTTCTCGGCCTCACCGCTCTGATACAGCCCCTGTCCCAGGAGGAGTCGGAGGCCGGGGGACCGCTGGGCTTCGCCCTCCAGGACCTCCACCACCCGGGAGGGCCGGCCCGCTTCCAGCTCCGCCATGGCCGTCGCCTGGAGGGCGTCGGGATAGAAGCGGCCCTCCGGATCGTCCAACAGGGGGGCCAGAGTCTCCACCACCGCGTCGTGCTCCTGGCGCAGGAGATGGATCCGACCCTGGAGCATGCGATTGGCCGGTTCCTCGAGGGAGGCGCCGTCCAGGACGTCCTCCGCGGCGTCGGGTCGTCGGAGCCGGAGAGCGGCGGTGGCCGCCGCCCGCCGGGCCTCTTCGTCGCCCGGGTTGTGCTCGAGCCACCGGCGGAGGTGGAAGAAGGCCTCCCGGAAGCGACCGGTCGACGCCTCCAGGGCCGCCAGATCCCGGAGGGCCCGGGAGTCGGGGTCCCGGGCGACCTCCTCCTCGAGCAACCGGATCCCCTCCTCCAGATCGCCGGCCTCCACCGCTTTCCGGGCCTGCTCGTAGACGGGAGACTCCGGGCCGGTCGGAGATGCCGCCTGGGCGTGCGTTGCGGAGGCCAGGAGGGTCAACAGGCAGGTCGTGAGCAGGGACTTCATCGTGACTCCGGAGGTCGGTGGATCGCGGGGACGACGGGATGACTGGACCGCCCATGATACCAGGCCACACACCGGATCCCGGGCTCCGGTCCGCCACCGGTTGAGCTATCATCGACCCTCCGATGCGGTCCGTCCCGATTTGCCAGCATCCCCGGGAGCTCCGACGGCCCGGAGCCGTCACGCTCCCGGCTTCCATGGCCGCGATCCTTGTTCTCCTGGCCGTCCCGTCGGCTCTGAGGGCCGACGAGGATCGGGCGCGATCCCCGGTCCGGTTTCGGGAGGTCTCGTCGGACTGGGGCCTCGACTTCGTACATCACAACGGAGCGTCCGGCCGGCGGTACATGGTGGAGACGATGGTGGGAGGGGTCGTGGTCCTCGATTACGACGGAGACGGGGACCAGGACGTTTTCTTCGTGGACGGTGGCGAGCTTCCCGGATACGAGGCGGAGGACGTCGGCTCCGAGCTCTTCCGCAACGAAGGGGGAGGGCGGTTCGTGGAGGTGACGGCCCGGTCCCGGATCCGGATCGACGAGTACGGGGTCGGGGGCGTCTCCGGAGACACCGACGGGGACGGGGACGTCGAGCTCTTCGTGGCCACCTTCGACGGACGGGATCGGATCTTCGAGAACCGCGGGGACGGGACCTTCGCGGACGTCACGGCCCGGGTGGGGATCGTACGCGAGGCCTGGAGCTCCTCCGCCACCTTCACCGATGGCGATCGGGACGGAGACCTGGACCTCTACGTGACCGGGTACCTGGACTTCACCGTGGAGAAGCACAAGGACTGCGAGTTCCGGGACGCTCCGGGATACTGCCACCCCGACGTGTATCCCTCCCTCCCGGACCTCTACTACCGCAACCGGGGAGACGGTGTCTTCCGGGAGGCCACCGCCGAGGCCGGCCTCTCCGGTCCCCGGCTGGCGGGGCTGGGGGTGGCGGCGGGGGACCTGGATCGGGACGGCTGGCCCGATCTCTACGTGGCGAACGACTTCGATCCGAACCTCTTCTTCAAGAGCGAGGGAGGCGGAGTGTGGGAGGATTTCTCTCTCCTCTCGGGGACGGCCTACAGCGACCGGGGGCGGCCGGAGGCGGGAATGGGTGTCGACTTCGGAGATGTGGACGGAGACGGGCTGGAGGAGATCCTGGTCACCAACTTCGATCTCGAGTCCAACGGGCTCTACCGGAACCTCGGGGACGGGTTCTTCGCCGACGCCCGGTTCTCCTCCGGGATCTCCGACGCATCGTTCACCGATCTGGGCTTCGGGATCGCCTTTCACGACCTGGATCTGGACGGGGACCTGGACATCTTCGTGGTCAACGGCCACGTCCAGGACAACGCCCGTTTTCTTTCCGAGGACAGCCGCTTCGCCCAGACCAACCGGGTGCTCCTGAACGACGGGAGCGGCAAGTTCACGATCGTGGAGGCGGGCCTGGACGTGGTTCGGGTCAGCCGGGGGCTGGCCATGGGGGATCTGGACGGGGATGGGGACGGAGACGCGGTGGTGCTCAACGCGGCCGACCGGGCGGAGGCCTGGGAGAACGTGACCCCGGAAGACGCTTCCTGGATCCAGGTGGACCTCCGGAGCGAGGAGAGCAATCGTCTGGGAGTGGACGCGCGCCTGGAGCTCTGGCTGGAGGACCGTCTCCAGGTCCGGGAGGTGCGGACCGGCTCCTCCTATCTCTCCCAGAGCTCCCTGACCCGGATCTTCGGGCTCGGAGATGCGTCGGAGGCCGACCGGCTGGAGGTCCGCTGGCCGAGCGGAAAGCGGCAGCGCTTCCGGGATCTCAGGGGGAGTCGGCGGTATCGATTCCACGAGGAGAGAGGAACGGATGCATAGCAGGAGCAGCCTCGTCTTTCTCGCACTCCTCGCCGTGGGAGTGATCACGGTGGGATCCTCCGGGGTCGGCGTCGCGACGGAGGAGACCCCGCATCGGGTGCAGTCACCGCCTCGCGAGTCGGGCGGGGACGATGCCGTCGAGACTCGCGACGCCACCGACGAAGAGACGTCTCCTCCCCCGGGTCGCGCTTCCGAGACCGGCCACGAGCGGATGGTCCGGCTCCTCCGGGACCTGGCCCGAGAGGCCAGGGAGAAGAGCGAGTTCTCGGCCCGGGGGCCCCTGAAGGAGCTGCGGACCAGGGTGGCGTCTCTGCCCCCGGACGCACCACCCGAGCGCCGGTTCCAGGCGCACCTGGAGCTCGGGATGACCGAGTTCCGGTACGGCAAGGCGGAGGCGGCGATCCGGAACCTCACGGCGGCGAAGGAGCTGCTTCCGCCGGAGGCCACTGCTCCGAGACTCCGGAAGCTCCGGGAGGGGATCCTCTACCACCTGGGACTGGCCCACCTCCGGCAGGCCGAATTGGTGAACTGCATCGAGACCCACAGCCGGGATTCCTGCATCGTTCCGATCCGTGGGGGGGGGATCCACCGGGACGAGACCGGTTCCCGGGCCGCCCTGGAGCACTTCCGGGAGCTCCTGTCCGGGGCGCCTCCGGGCTCGACGATGGAGGCGGCGGTCCGCTGGCTGTCGAACATCGCCTACATGACCCTGGGTCTCTATCCCGAGGGCGTGCCGCCGGAGATCCTGATCCCTCCGTCGGTCTTCAGGAACGAGGTGGAGTTTCCCCGGTTCTCGGACGTGGCGAGGGACGTGGGCCTGGCGGTCTTCGACTGGGCGGGGGGAGCCGGGGTGGAGGACTACGACGGCGACGGGCTGCTGGACGTGCTGACCTCGAGCTTCGAGCCCGGAACCCCCCTGAAGCTCCATCTCGCCGACGGAGAGGGTGGATTCGTCGAGACCACCGAAGAGGCCGGGCTCCGGGGTCTGACCGGCGGCCTGAATCTGATCCACGCCGACTACGACAACGACGGCGACGTCGACGTCTACGTCCTCCGGGGGGCCTGGCTCCTGGGCGAGGGCCGACATCCGAACTCCCTCCTGCGCAACGACGGGGACGGGACCTTCACCGACGTCACCTTCGACGTGGGCCTCGGGGAGAATCACTATCCCACCCAGACCGCGGCCTGGGGAGATTACGACCTGGACGGGGATCTGGATCTCTACGTGGGGAACGAGGCGGGGGACGAGAATCCGTATCCCTCCCAGCTCTTCCGAAACCAGGGAGACGGCACCTTCACCGAGGTCGCCGCCGAGGCCGGGGTGGAGGACGGGAGCTTCACCAAGGCCGTGGTGTGGGGAGACTACGACGGCGACCGCTTCCCCGACCTCTACGTGTCGAACTTCCAGGGCTCGAACCGCCTCTACCACAACGACGGGGACGGGACCTTCACCGACGTCGCCGGCGCCGCCGGCGTCTCCCTTCCCCTCCAGAGCTTTCCCTGCTGGTTCTGGGACTACGACAACGACGGCGCTCTGGATCTCTACGTCAGCAGCTACCCCCGGGGGATCGGTCGGGAGCGCCTCTACCTGGCGGTGGCGGACCATCTGGGGTGGCCGAGCCCCGGCGAGACCCAACGTCTCTATCGGGGAGACGGGAACGGCGGATTCCGGGACGTCACCGAGGCGGTGAATCTGGATCGAGTCCTCTTTCCCATGGGTGCGAACTGGGGTGATCTGGACAACGACGGGTACCCGGACTTCTACCTGGGGACCGGCTATCCCTCCTGGGACGCCCTGATGCCCAACCTCCTCTTCTGGAACCGCCGGGGTGAGAGCTTTCAGGACGTGAGCTTCGCCTCGGGAACGGCCCACCTCCAGAAGGGTCACGGGGTCGCCTTCGCCGATCTCGACTACGACGGAGATCAGGACCTCTTCCATCAGCTCGGGGGGTTCTATCCCCAGGACGCCTATACCAACGCCCTCTTCGAGAATCCCGGCTTCGGGAATCACTGGCTGAAGGTCCGCCTGGTGGGGACCCGCTCCAACCGGAGCGGGGTCGGGGCCCGGATCCGGGCCGTCGTCCGGGAGGGGGACTCGGAGCGCTCCGTGTACCGCTGGGTCGACAGCGGGGGATCCTTCGGAGCCAATCCCCTGCTACAGCATCTGGGATTGGGGGAGGCCACCGAGGTCGAACGCCTGGAGGTGTACTGGCCCGTCAGCGATCAGACCCAGACCTTCCGTGAGATCGCCGCGGATCAAACGGTCCGGATCACCGAGGGGAGGGAGGAGCTCGAGATCGTCACCCGGGAGCCGATCCCGTTCCGGAGCGGGGGAGACGAGACCCACCGCCATCCGGGCCCCGGGGGAGACGGGAAGTCTCCCGACGGGGGATGAGGCTCACTCCGGGGGCAACTGGGCCAGGAGCCCCCGGACCCTGGCCAGGTCCTCCCGGTAGCGGCTCCGGGGCGCCCCGGCGGCGAAGCGCTCCAGGGCGTTCCGGGCCGTCTCCACCCGTCCGATCTCCCCTGCCACCACACCCAGGTTGTAGAGGAGATCCCAGTCGTCCGGGTCGATGGCTGCGGCCCGCTCCCAGGCGTTCACGGCCTCGTCCTTCCGCTCCTGGTTGTAGAGGGCGATGCCCAGGTAGTTCAGGGCTCCGGTGTCCCGGGGAGCGATCTCCAGGGCCTCCCGGGCGTGCCGGGCCGCGTCGTCCCAGGCTCCGGTCCGTACCGCCACCAGCGCCAGATTTCGGTGGGCCTCGGCGTTCGAGGGATCTCGATCGAAGATCCGGAGGAGAGTGCTCCTGGCCTCCTGTGACCGGCCCGCGTCGGCCAGGGCGATCCCCAGGGCGTTGAGGGTCGCCGGATCGCCGTCAGCGGCCAGGGGACGGAGGAGGCGGACCGCCCGCTCCGCCCGGCCGGAGCGGGCCAGGAGCAAGCCGAGCTGTCGCCGGGCCGCGTCCGTGGCCACGCCCCGATCGACGGAGGCCTGAAGCACCTCCAGGGCCTCCTCCGGACGATCCTGTTCCAGGAGGATCTGGGAGTAGTAGTAGTACGCCACCCCGAGCTCCGGCTGCCGGTCCAGGAGCGCCCGGACGAGGTTTTCCGCCTCTCCCAACCGTCCCCTCTGGTAGAGGTCGATGAATCGGTGGATCTCCTGATCCACCGCGACCAGGCGCTTCGGATCGTCCGCCGGCTTGTAGCTCTCCTTCACCGGGGCCGAGCCGGCCAGGTAGCCGAGGCTGGCGAGCCTCTCGGCCTCCTCGGGGGTGGCCGATCGGCGGGGTGGGGGCCACCGGGATTCCTCGGGAAGGAGGGCCGCCAGCTTTCGATAGCGGGAGGGTCGCTCCTCGGCGAGGTTCTCGGTCTCCTCCGGATCCTCCGACAGGTCGTAGAGCTCGGGGATGGGGAGGACGATCGCCTTTTCGTCTCCCACCACCACCCCCCGGAGGGGCGCCCAGCCCCGGGTCAGGGCGGCGTCCAGGGCCTCGAAGTAGGTAGGCTCGGAGCGGAGGTCCGGCGTCAGCAGATCTCTCCCCGGCAGATCGATCCCGGAGTCCACGTGCAGGGCGGCGAGGACGGTGGGGAGCAGGTCCACGTGGTGGACCGGGTCCTCGCTCCGTGCGGGGTTCAGGGAGGGATGCCATAGGAACAGGGGGACGTGGAGGGTGGACTCGTAGGCGAAGAGACCGTGGGTGGCCTCCCCGTGGTCGCCGAGACCCTCCCCGTGATCCGAGGTGAACACCAGGAGCGGGGCCTCCTCCGGCTTCCCCTCCAGGATCGGCTCCAGGAACGGCTCCAGATAGGCGTCGACGGCGGCCACCTCCCCCAGATAGGGATCGTCCCCCGCCTCCAGGAAGCGGGGCTCCGGCGCGTAGGGGGCGTGGGGATCGAAGAGGTGAAGCCAGAGAAAGCGCCGCTCCCCTTCGTGAGTCTTCCACCAGGATCGCGCCGCTTCCACCACTTCGTCTCCCCGGCGCTCGGCGAGGGCGAAGCCGCTGGGATCCGATCGCGGGGGATAGCGGTCGTCGTAGAGGTCGAAGCCCCGGTCCAGGCCGAATCTGGCGTCCAGGGGGAATGCCGCCACGAAGGCGGCGGTGGAGTATCCCTCGTTCCGGAGGATCGTGGCCAGGGTCGGGATCTCCTCGGGCAGGACGAATCCGGTGTTGGATCGGATCCCGTGCTCGTGGGGGAGGCGCCCGGTGAGGATCGACGCGTGGGAGGGCAGGGTGAGAACCGCGTGGGCCCGGGCCGTCTCGTACACGCGACCCTCCGTCGCCAGTCGATCGAGGAACGGGGTGGTGTCCCGGGTTTCGTCCATGAACCCCACCGCGTCGGCCCGGAGGGTGTCGATGGTGATCAGGATCAGATCCGAGGGAGGGGAGGCTCCCTCGCGGATCGGGCCTCGCGGTGGCGCAGAGGGCGTCGCGTCTGCCCCGTCCGGGCCGGCCTCCCCGCAGGCCGCGACCAGGGCGGCCAGCAGGAGGCTCCCGACGACCCGGAGGGGCGCCGGGATCACGCCTCGGAGTCCAGGTAGTCCAGGAACTGCTGGACCTCCTCGGCCTTCGGGTGCTCCGGCGCCATCTCCATGAACTTCTGGAAGTCGGACTTCGCCTCGGCGTTCTTCTGCTGGTTCAGGTACGCGAGCCCCCGGTAGTAGTAGCCGTCGGCCATGTCGGGATTGTCCTGGATCGCCCGGTCGAAGAACTTGATCGCCTTGTCCAGGTCCCCCGCGTTGAAGGCCTCGATCCCGGTGTTGAGCAGGGTCTCGGGACTGACCTTCGCCCCCTCGGGCATCAGGGCCATGTACTTGTCGGCCTCCTCCTCGTGACCGGACCGGAGCTGCAGGTCGACCAGGGTCTGGAGGACCTTGGGATTGTCGATGGAGTCGTCGGCCCGGTCCTGCTCCACCAGCTCCTGGAGGATCGTGATCGCCTCGTCCGTCTTCCCGGCCTCGTAGTAGGCCTGGGCCTGGAGACTGAGGAGATCCGGATCTTCGGGGGAGGCCTCCAAGGCCTTCTCGACCACCGGAATCGCCTCTTCGGCCCGTTCGGAGGCCACGTAGCTGCGGATGAGGAGCTCCATGATCACGGGCTCGGTGGGGGCCAGCTCGTGGGCTTTCTCCAGGGTCTCGATCGCTTGCTCCGGCATCTCCTGCGCCAGATAGGTCCGGGCGATCCGGTCCAGGATCGCCGGCTTGTAGTCGTCCTCGACCTCGGAGAGGACCTCCTGGTACTTGGCCCGGGCCTCGTCCCAGCGCTGCGCTTCGAAGAGCTCGTTGGCCTGATCGAAGAGCTTCTCGGCTTTGTTCTCGGGGATCGGTCGGAGGCTCACCTTCACGTTCGGATTCCGGCCGAATTCGTTGACCGGGACCACGCCTTGGGAGGGGATCATCCCCTCCTTCTCGACGGTCACCTCCCAGTTTCCGTGGCCCAGGCCGAGGTAGCTCCAGCGACCCTTCTCGTTGGTGTAGAGGGGATCGGGACCGGCGTCTTCACCGGCCCCCTGCCTCCGCAGGGTGACCTTGGCGTCCTCGATCGGCTCCCCCTCCTGATCGGTGACGATGCCCTGGAGACGCCCCTTTCCGACCCAGGCCTGGGCCAGAAGAGGAGCCGTGGCCAGCGCCCCGAGGAGCGACAGGACGAGGACATAGCGAAGCGTGCGGATCGAAGAGATCGTTGGCATGGGGAGTCTCCTGTCGTGATTTCCGGTTGAAACGCGAGCGGACCGCCGCGAGCTCGAAGTATACAACCGGGTCCCGGGGATCGAAAATTCTCGAAAGGACCACAACCGGGATCAGGAAATGCGAAACCTCTGGGATTCCAGGGGTTTGCAGGAGGAGCTCAGGACCGGGAGTCTAGCCCGGCAGGAACGAATGACCGCGTTGCGAGCGCTTTGGTGCGCCATGCAAGGCAACGACCCACGGCTCCGCCGCGGGTACCCCGCGCGGGTGATGTCTCAGTACATCATCAAGGAGCAGGAACGTCGCAGGGTGTGCCAAACCGCCGCAACCCACAGGGAGCATGGGGGTTGCGGACTCATACGGCGTTGCTCGTCGTCGACGATGCACTATGGCATCGACTTCCCGGGGCACCCGCA
>JAWVZJ010000043.1:0-11843 GCA_033722255.1 Thermoanaerobaculia bacterium
CTCCGAGACCGAAGGTCACCGGGAGCTCCACCTGGGAGAGGTAGCTCCGGACCGGCATCACCGGTCGCCGCTGGGTGATTCCGTTGGCGGTCAGGTCGATCCAGGCGCCGAGGGCGTTCGGATTTTCTCCCCCTCCTTCGAGTCGAATCCGCGTCCAGGCGTGTCCCAGCTGCTGGTCGTTCCGGAGCAGGACCGGAGGGGCCCCGGTCTGGAGGAGGAGGGGATCCAGATCACCGTCGCCATCGAAGTCGGCGAAGGTCGCTCCCCGGCCGACCAGCTCCACGTCCAGCCCGTTCTCCACCGTAGGCGCCACCGGAACGAAGGTGTTCCGGGACGATGGTCCGGCGTTCCAGAAGAGCTGGGGGTGCTGGCGGTAGCTCTGGCTGGGATCCACGCTGGCGATCTCCTCTTCCAGATGCCCGTTGTTCTGGAGGAGGTCGAGGCGTCCGTCGAGATCGTAGTCGAAGAGGAAGAGGCCGAAGGAGAGGGCCCGGCGGGTGGCGGCTCCGACCCCTTCGGGGATCGCCTCGTCGGCGTAGAGGGTGGGGTCCCCCTGGCTCACGTAGAGCGAGGTCATCTCGTTGGCGAAATTGCCGATCAGGAAGCCCTGGGAGCCGTCGTTGCGGAAGTCGCCGGTGTCGACCCCCATGGCTCCGGTGGCGCTTCCGTCCCGGTCGTAGGCCAGGCCGTAGAGCTCCCCGGCCTCGACGAAGGTCCCGTCTCCCTGGTTGTGGAAGAAGAAGTTCTGGACCGTGTCGTTGGCGACCATCAGATCGATCCAGCCGTCCCGGTCCACGTCGACGGGGGCCACGGCCAGGGTCTTGGCCACCGGGACGCCGGTGGCGGGATTTTCGACCTGGATTCCCACTTCGGCCGAGACGTCCGTGAAGGTTCCGTCTCCCTCGTTCCGGTAGAGGTAGGGGAACGTCCCCCGGTAGTTCAGGGGGGGACCGTAGGCCCGGCCGACTCCGGTGAGCCGGTAGTCGAGCTCGAAGTCGATCTCCTTCGACCACTGGACGTAGTTGCCGACGAAGAGGTCGAGGTCTCCGTCGTTGTCGTGGTCGAGCCAGGCCGAGGCCGTGGACCAGTCGTCGGGGGCACCGGCCACTCCCGCCGTCCCGGTGACGTCGACGAGCTGGCCGTCCCGGTTCTCGAAGAGGTGGTTCGGACCCACGGCGGTCACGAAGAGGTCCTGATCCCCGTCGGCGTCGTAGTCCGCGGCCGAGACGCCCATGCCGTAGAAATCGGCTTCCGGACCCTCGCCTCGACGGTATCGGGCGCCCTCGTTCCAGTAGACCGTCACGGTGGGGAAGTGCTCAGAGGGATTCCTGGTGTGGGGCCAGTCGGTGCCGTTGACGAAGACCAGGTCCTGGTCGAGGTCTCCGTCGAGGTCCACGAAGGCGGCTCCGCCCCCCATGGTCTCCGGGAGGAGCTTCTCCCCCCGGGCTCCGTTGTAGTGGACGAAGTCGATCCCCACCTCCCGGGTCACGTCGGTGAACCGGACCTCCGGGGGATCGGCGGGCCGATCCAGGGTATCCACCGGAGCGGAGGCCTGGATCTGCTTCTCCGGACCGACTTCTGGCGGTCGGTTCAGCAACCAGAGGATGCCACCGCCCAGGGCGAGGAGGAGCCCGATGACGAGCAGCGACCACCTCAGGGCCTGGCCGATGATCCGGTCGTCCTCGGGAACCAGATCCTGGCTGGCGGGATCCTCGGGGAAGGGCTCGTCCCGATCCTGAGGATCGGCCTGTCTACCGGCTTCTTCGGGGCTCATGGTCGGGGTCCTCTTCGGATCGTGATGGGGATGGGACCGGAGTGGAGCGGTGGCGTCCGCTGGGATCCGGTCGAGCTCCGAGAGGGCTCCGGTGCCGAAACGCTCCCGGCGATTCTCGATGGATGGTCTGCCTCGACGGGCTCAACCTCCGGCGGCCACGGCCGGAGCCGGCTGCTTCCGGGCCACGGTGGGGACGGGGAGCTCGTGCTCGTCGGCCCTTCGGTCCAGGGTGTCGGCCTCGTAGGCGCCCGGACGCTGGAGGTCGTAGATCACGATCGCCTCGGCGGCGTGGTCTGCGGCCGGGTCCCGGGCCCGGGCCAGGGCCACGGCCCGGTCCCGGGCGTTGTCGTCGGGCTTGTACTCCCGGTAGAGATCCAGGTGCTCCGCCGCCGCCTCCCGTCGCCCGAGCTGGTTCAGGATCAGGGCCAGGTTGTAGTGAGCGGTGACGTTCTCGACGTCGATGGCCAGGGTCCGCTCGAACATCTCCACCGCCTCCTCGAGGAAGGCGATCCGCCGGTCCCGATTCTCGGGACCCCGCTCCTGCTTGGCCCGCTCGAAGAGGGTCTGGCCCAGCTCGTTCAGCAACCGGTAGTCCTGGCTGAAGTCGAACTCCCGCTCCCGGATCTCCGGCGTGTTGGCCTCCACCAGGCTCCGGAAGCTGGCGATCGCCTCGTCCAGGTAGCCGTTCTGCTTGTTCACCAAGCCGGTGAACCAGGCCACCGACCAGCTCGGGGCCGGGGGATCGAAGGTCGCGGCCCGCTCCAGGGCGGCCACGGCCTTGTCCTCCACCGTCCCCTGGGCCAGGTAGACCCGGGCCAGGTTCAGGGGGCCGTCGGGGCGTCCCAGCTCCTCGACCCGGAGGAAGGCCTCCTCGGCGCCCTTCAGCTCTCCCTTGCTCTTGCCGCCCTTCCGGAGGAGGCCGATTCCGTAGTCGTTCCAGCGCTGCCACTCCGGGATCTCCCGGGTCTGAGCGGGGACCCCGGGACCGCCGGCCACGGGGAGGAGCACTTCGTCGACGGCCAGGGTCAGGATCGGCAGATCGTTGACGTAGTCGTCTCCGTAGACGTGCTGCATATAGGTGGTGTCGAACTTCCGATATTGGAGCTTCGCCTCCAGCCGGACCGGCCCCTCGGCGTCGGCAGGGACGTCGAGGCGGTAGTGGATCGTGTCCGCGGCCCCCGGGGGGATCTGGTGGTTGTAGAGGGGGACGAAGATGTCCTGGGGATTCCGGCGGTCGATCCGGTTCCCCTCCCGATCCAGCATGTAGACGTTGACGAAGTGGGACCAGGGATCGACCCGGTTGTCCGGCCCGAGCCCGCCGCTGCGCCCGAGGACCCGGTCCCCGGAGGAGGCGGTGACGTCCACCCAGACCTGGTTGGAATCCACGGTGCCCTGGGTGAAGAGGTGTCCCATCTTGACCGTTCGGACCACGAGCTCCACCAGGTAGCTCTTTCCCGGCTCCAGGACCGGAAGCTCCGGCCGGAGGGGGGCGTGGAGCTCCCCGGTGATGGTTCCCCCCTCCTTGACCCCGAAGAGGTCCACCCGCATCACTCCGTCGTTGAACTCCCGGTGGGTCTCGTTGACCCAGTCCGGGAGATCCAGAAGATGGGGGATCCCCGTGTTGGCCCCGGGGAAGAGGTGGTCGTGGACCTCGAGGTCCCCGTCGTCGTCGAAGTCCCGGGCCCCGAAGTCGTCGGAATCCATCAGAGGCAGATGACAGCCGTTGGCGCAGTTGTGGGTGGCCTTTTCCGGGTAGTAGAAGCTGGTGACCCCGTGCCCGGAGACACCGGAGAGCAGATAGGGATCGTAGTGATTCTGACCCCGGAGGAACTTGTAGTCGTTCAGCTCCGGCGGCAGGTGGACCTTGTGGCAGGTGCTGCAGAACTCCGCCGTCCGGTGGAACGGCTTGAGAAAGGTCTTCTTGTGGAGCTCCGGCTTGGCCTTGACGAGCTGGCGGTTCACCCACCGGAGGGTCTCGTTCTCGGCGAAGGCGAAGGGGTAGTGCTCCGGCTCTTCGATGGTGTAGTCCGAGTTTCCCCGGAGGCTGTTGACGTTGGTGATCGAGTGGCAGGCGGTGCAGGTGATCCCGGCCTGGGCCGTGGGGTCGTTCTCGTCGTCGTACTCCGGGTCGTCGAACTTGCCGGTGAAGAAGGGGACCGGATCGTGGCAGCCGGCGCACCACCGGGCCGCCCGGAGGTTCCCGTCCCGCTCCAGGGACATCTGCCGGGTCTCCCGGACCGAGAAGAGGTAGGGAGGGTTGTTGAAGGAGCTGAACTTGTGGACGCTGTTCTTCCACCGCTCGTGGACGTCGCCGTGGCACTCCTGGCAGTAGGCGTCGTTCATCAGGGTCCGCTCGGGGATGAAGTTTCCGGTGGCGGTCCGGGCCAGGGAGGGGAAGAAGTACTTTTCTCCCGACTCCGGTCCCTCCACGTTCCACTTTCGCGGGTCCTGGGAGTGGAAGGCCAGGAGCACCGCGGCAAGACCCACTGCGACGACGGCCCAGCGGGCCCCGAGCTTCCAGTCGATCCGCTTCCCGGCCAACCGGTGGAGGACGAAGAGCCAGGCCGCCACCAGGGGCGTGAGGACGTGGAGCCACCAGGCGACGCTCCGGACGGCCGGGTCCTTGACCACCAGGACCCCCTCGATCCGGGTCAGGACCACTCCCGAGACGAGCAGCACCAGCGCCGTGGCGAAGAGGGCGTATCCGACCTTCACCGCCCGGCGATTCGGGCGGTCCTTCGCATTCCTCATGTGGAGGATTCCGAAGACGATCACCGGAGCCAGGATCAGGAAGCCCAGGACCAGGTGGCCCAGGAACATCAGGATGTAGAACCAGTTCTGGTAGGTCGCTTCCGTGACGCCCTCCAGGAGACGCACACCGAGGAGGTAGACGGCGTTGACCGTCAGCAGGGCGAAGAGACCGAAGACGATCCAGAGGAGTTTTTCGAGCTTCGGTCCCACCGCCGGCACGTACCGGCGGCGGCGCGGTGGCGCCGAGGGTTTCGGATTGTCTTCACTCATGCTCGATTCTCGTCCTGTCGAGGAATCAGAGGCTCACCAGGGGGGGAGAGCCCTGTTTGCGACTGTATCAACGGAAACATCGTTCCGAGGCCGCCGCAACCCCTATGGGCGGTCCGCTCTCGCTGGCTTCTCGTCGTCACTTCGTCGGAATTTCCGGCCTAGCGGGAGGGTGCCGGCGGTCAAGATCAGGGAGAGGAGGAAGGTGGCAGCACGGAGCATCGAGGACTCTCCTTCGGCGAGGCGGAATCATCGGAAGAGGCCGCGACGACGAAGCTGTGCCCTCCCCCGGAGGTAGGCGGGGGAGGGCACTCCGCGTTCATCCCCATGAACGTTCGTGATCGAGAGGGTCCTTCGTCGCGCTGAAACATCTGAATTGGATCGCCACCGAATTCCTCCGGGGCTCGCTCTTCTTCCTTAGCGAGGTTCGTGCCAGTTGGGGCAGCGATCGTAAATACTGAAAATTCAATACTTACGCGAGTCTCCTCTGCGAGCGCTTCCGGCTGGGAACCATACGATCTATGATGTTCGCCGTGGAAAGATCGGAATTTCTATGAAGATCCTCCCCTCCAGGTCGGTCACGCGGGCCGGAATCCTGGCCGTGGTGGCGATCCTGCTGGCCCAGGGACTCGGGATCTGGGGTCTCCTGGCGGCCCGCCGCCAGGCCGTGGAGGCGGCGGAGCGAAGCCTCACCACCCAGGTGTCCCTCCTCGCCCGGCGAGTGGAGGCGGAGATCGCCTCCCTCCGGGGAGACGTGGCGGCCCTGGCCCAGTCTCCGCCCCTGGAGAGGTTCCTGTCCCGGGGAGAGGATCCCCTGGTCCGGCGCTGGAACCGTCTCGACGCCGGGAGCAGCCTGCTGCTCTTCCTGGAGACGCATCCCGAGGTGGGGAAGATCTCTCTGGTCGGGGAGGAGGAGGTGCTCCTGGGGGCGATGCGCCGAGGAGAGGCGGTGACCCTGTTCTCTCCGGACCGTCCTCCGGCCCCGGAGGCCGACTGGAGGCCGCTCCGGTGGACGCTGGGAGAGGATCGGGATCTCGAGGTCGAGGCCTGGCTCGATCCCCGGCGGCTCCTGGCCCTGCTGGTGCCCGGTCTGGAGGATCGGGTGGAGTTCGTGGACCGGAAGCGAGAGCTCCCGGAGCCCGAGGCGGGAGTCCTGCGGGCCCGGGCCAGCCCCGAGGTCTTCGAGTGGTCCGCCGATCCCCGGTGGGACCTGGTCTGGACGGAGCCCCGGGACGCCCCCTGGAGCCTCCTCGTGTCCCGGGGCGGGCGCACGACCCAGCTCGTCCTCGTGCAGCTCGTCCTGGTCCTCTTGACGGTGGTCCTCGGCGGCCTGGCCCTGTGGGAGACTCGTCGCGTGGCGACCCTGGAGGCGGAACGGCGTCGGCAGGAGGAGATCCAGCGACTCGAGCGACAGCTGATCCACAGCGAACGCCTGGCGAGCGTGGGGCGCCTCGCCGCGGGCCTGGCCCACGAGATCAACAATCCCCTCGGAGGAGCCGCGAACTACCTGGAGCTGGTGCGGGAAGACCTGGAGTCGGGAGAGCTCGCCAGAGCTCGGGAGGGGATCGACCGGGTCTCCCAGGGGATCGACCGGGCCTCGGGGGTGATCCAGGAGGTGCTCGCGTTCTCCGCTCCCGGGAGGGAGCAGGAGCCCAGGGGGGTGGTGGATCTCCGTCCCGTCATTGAGCGGAGCGCCGCCTTTGTGCGAAATCAGGCTCGATCCGAGGAGGTGGAGATCCGCCTCGTCCTCGGGGACGCGCCCCTGCTGGTGGAGGGGAATTCCGTCACTCTGGGCCAGCTCTTCCTCAACCTTCTTCTGAACGCGGTGGAGGCGCAGGCCGGTGATCCCGACAGGGCGTACGTGGAGGTCCGAGCCGACGGAGAAGGCGTGGCGACGGATGGCGATCTCCGTCTCCTGGTGGAGGACCGGGGACCGGGGATTCCGCCGGAGGTCCGGGACAGTCTCTTCGAGCCCTTCGTCTCGACCAAGGACTCGACGGGGCTGGGTCTGGCCGTATGTCGCCGCATCGTGGAGGAGCACGGGGGAACTCTGGAAGGGGAGAACGATCCGGACGGTGGGGCCCGCTTCCGGATCGTCTTCCCGCAGTTCGAGGAGGGCGAGGGATGAGCGAGCGAGGCACGATCCTGGTGGTGGACGACGAGGAGTACGTCCGGGAATCCCTGGCGGCGCTGCTGTCGCGCAAGGAGTACCGGGTCCAGACGGCGGCCTCGGCGTCGGAGGCCCTGGAGCCGGAGAGCCTGGACGGAGTGGAGGCGGTGATCACGGATCTCAAGATGCCGGGCATGAGCGGGCTGGACCTCGTCCGGGAGCTCGGGGATCGGCGTCCTCGCCTTCCGGTGATCGTCCTCACCGCCCACGGGACGGTGGAGTCGGCCGTGGAGTCCATGCGGGCCGGAGCTTTCGACTACGTGCTGAAGCCCGCCCGGCCGGAGGAGCTCCTCCTGCTCCTGGATCGGGCCCTCACCCGGGAGGGGGAGCGCCGGGAGCTCGCCTACCTTCGGGACGAGACCCGGGAGAGAGATCGGCCGGTGGGGCGGTCCGAGGCCTGGAAGCGGGTTCTGGAGCTGGTGGAGCTGGCGGCCCCCGTGGACACGTCGATTCTCCTCCAAGGAGAGTCCGGAGTGGGAAAGGAGGAGGTGGCCAAGCTCGTCCACGCCCGGAGCCCCCGGTCCCGGGGTCCCTTCGTCCGGGTGAACTGTGCCGCCATCCCCTCCGAGCTGGTGGAGAGCGAGTTCTTCGGTCACCGGAAGGGGGCCTTCACCGGAGCCGTGGACGACCGGGAAGGACGATTCAAAGTGGCCCACCGGGGCACGCTCCTCCTGGACGAGGTCAACAGTCTTCCGCCGGGAGCCCAGGCCAAGATCCTCCGGGTCCTCCAGGACGGGGAGTTCGAGCGGGTGGGGGAGAGCAAGCCGACCCGGGTGGACGTCCGGATCCTGTGCGCGACGAACGCGGATCTCGAGTCCGAGGTGGAGGCGGGCCGCTTCCGGGCGGACCTCTACTACCGGATCAACGTCCTCACGATCCGGATCCCTCCCCTCCGGGAGCGCCGGGACGACATCCCCCTCCTGGCCGAGACCTTCCTCCGGGAGATGGCCCCCCGCCTCGGGCGTCCGGTCTCGGAGATCGCTTCCGACACCATGGCCCGGCTCCGGTCCTACGACTGGCCCGGTAACGTCCGGGAGCTCCGGAACGTCATCGAACGGGGCATCGTCCTCACTCAGGGAGATCGGCTCCTCCCGGAGGCTCTCCCTCCCGAGATCCGAGGGGGCAGCCGAGGGGGGTCGGAGGACGGCGCCGGCGAGGACGGGGAGGAAAGCCTGGCGCTGCGAGAGACGCTCCTCCGGGTGGAACGGGAGCTGTTGGAGGAGGCCCTGGACCGCGCCGACGGCGTCCGGCGGGAGGCGGCGAAGCTTCTGGAGATCGACGAACGCAATATCGCGTATTACCTGAAAAAGCACGGGCTCCACCGACAGGGGGAGGATGCGTGAGATACCTGGCCGGAATCGCACTGGTATTGGCCCTCGTCGGTTGTGGCGACGGGACGTCCCCGCCAGCGGAGGAGCGGGGGGAGGTCGCGGAGACTGCCGGGAGATTCCCGGGCTTCGAGGAGAGCACGGCCTACGCCGGAATCGATTTCGCCCACGACAACGGGGCCAGCGAGCGGCGCTACCTTCCGGAGACGATGGGGGCCGGCGTGGCCGTCTTCGATTTCGACGGCGACGGAGCCCCGGACCTGTTCTTCGTCGGCGGGGCCCCGGTGAATGGACCGACCCCCGATCGCCCCGGGGCCCTCTACCGAAACCTGGGTCAGGGGCGCTTCGCCGACGTCACCCGGGTCGCCGGGCTGGAGCCCGGGCTGCTGGGTATGGGGACCGCCGTGGCCGACGTCGAGAGGGACGGGGACCTCGACCTGGTGGTGACCGGAGTCGGAGCCGACTTCCTCTTCCGGAACCGGGGCGACGGGACCTTCGCCCGGGGAGAGGCCCTTCCGGTTCCCCCGGGATTCAGCACCAGCGCCGCCTTCCTGGACGTCGACGGCGACGGTTTCCAGGATCTCTTCCTCGGCCGCTACGTCGAGTGGTCGAAGGAGTCGGACATCCCCTGCCGCTCTCCGGCCGGCGTCCGGATGTACTGCACCCCGGAGGCCTATCCGTCGGTGCCCTCCCGCCTTCTGAGGAACATTGGGGGCGGGACTTTCGAAGATCGTACGGAGAGATCGGGGCTGGCGGAGGATCCGACGAAGGCCCTGGGGGTCCTGCCCTTGCGAGTCGGGGCGGATTTCGGTCCGGACGTGGCGGTGGCGAACGACACTGCGGCCAACCAGCTCTTCGTCAACCGGGGCGACGGGAGCTTCCGGGAAGAGGGAGTGGAGCGGGGCCTGGCCTTCGGTCCTTCCGGCGCCCCCCGGGGAGGGATGGGGATCGACGGGGCCGACTTCGACGGCGACGGCGCCACCGACGTGGTGATCGGGAACTTCGCCCTGGAGTCCTCGGCCCTCTTCCAGGCCCGGGAGGGCCAGTTCCTCGACGTGGCGGCGGAGATCGGGCTCGGCATCCCCAGCCTGGTGACCCTGGCCTTCGGCACGCTGGCCGAGGACTTCGACGGGGACGGCCGGCCGGATCTCCTGCTGGTGAACGGGCACATCGAGCCCCGGATCGCCGAGACCTACCCCTCCCAGTCGTACCGCCAGCGCCCCCTCCTGATGCTCCACCGGGGACCGGGGCTGTCCCTCAGAGAGGCTCCGGACGCCGGGGGCCTCACGGTGCCTTTGGTGGGGCGCGGAGCCGCCACCGGCGATTTCGACGGCGACGGGGCCCCGGACCTGGTCGTGACGGAGAACGGCGGCCCGGCCAGGATCTACCGCAACCGGTCGCCCGGGGACCGCTGGCTCGTCCTGCATCCCCGGGCACCCGTACCCTTCGGCCTCGAGGTCGCGGCCCACATCGGAGACCGGACCCTTCGGAACCGGCTGGTCTCCGGCCGTTCCTACCTCTCCAGCCCGGAGCCGACGATCCGGTTGGGCTCGGCAGGGGAGGGAATCGCCACCGCGACCCTCCGATGGCCGGCGAGGGGGAGCGTCCGCTACCGGGACTTGCCCGTGGCGAGGATCGTCGTTCTTCCTCCGGAGTGACGAGCCGCCGCTCACCTCTCCTCTCGCCGTGTCACGGCGTATGGCGTCTGTCTCGTTTCGACCAGATCACGGATCTCTTCGGGAGGCATCGTCGTACTCACGACGTCATGAAAATCCGTGCCACGGAGCTGGACACCCCGTCCCGCAGGGGGACCCCGATGAAGCCCGGAGCTCGGACCGTGAGACCGGGCGTGCTCGAGGGGGGCGCCAGAGCAGGCAGGCTGGCTGCCGGTCAGCCGTGGTCGGCCTGGAACTCCTCCATCAGCCCGGCCAGGCGCTCGACTCCCTCCCGGGACATGGCGTTGTAGAGGGAGGCCCGGATCCCGCCCACGGAGCGGTGGCCCTTCAGGTTCACCATCCCGGCGTCCTCTGCCGCGGCCAGGAACTCCTCTTCGAGCTCCTGGGAGGGCAGCCGGAAGGTGACGTTCATCCGGGATCGGCTTCCCGGTTCCACAGTTCCCCGGTAGAAGTCGCTCTCGTCCAGCCGCTGGTAGAGGATCTCGGAGCGCTGCCGGGCCCTTCGCTCCATGGCCTCCAGGCCCCCCCGGTCGTCGACCCACTCCAGGACCAGGCCCAGGACGTAGATCGGGAACGTCGGGGGCGTGTTGTACCGGGAGTCCTTTTCCGCGTGGATCCGGTAGTCGAGCATGGTCGGCAGGTCGTCGGGTGCTCGGTCCAGGAGCTCCTTCCGGAGCACCACCACCGTGACTCCCGCCGGCCCCAGGTTCTTCTGGGCTCCCGCGTACGCGAGGCCGAACCGATCCCAGGGCACCGGGCGGGAGAGGATGTCCGAAGACATGTCGGCGACGAGAGGTGCCCGGGCCTCCGGGAATCCCCGCCACTGGGTCCCGACCACGGTGTTGTTGCTCGTCAGGTGGAGATAGGAGGCGGTGGGATCGAGATCCAGCTCGTCCGAGTCCGGGATCCGCCGGAACTCCTCGTGCTCGGTGCTGGCGGCGATCCGGACGGCGCCGTGCTTCCGGGCCTCGGCGACGGCCTTCCGGGACCACCGGCCGGTGACGACGTAGTCGGCGCTCCGCCGGGTCCCCATCAGGGTCATCGGAGCCATGGAGAACTGAAGGCTGGCCCCGCCCTGGAGGAGGAGAATCTCGAAAGACTCCGGGATCTCCAGGAGTCGCCGGAGCCGGTCCCGGGCCCCGTCGTGGATCTCCGCGTACTCGGAGGAGCGGTGGCTCATCTCCATCACGCTGGCTCCCGTCTCTCCTCGGGGGGGAAGATCCTCCCGGACCCGGGCCAGGACCGGTTCGGGAAGGGTGGCGGGCCCGGGGCTGAAGTTGACGACTCGGTCGGAGGTCATGAAGGGACTCCTGGCGTGGCGGTTCGGATTGCGTCGAGACTCGGACGGAGGTTCAGATCTCGTGGATCAGGAGGCCGGAGCGCAGCTTCGGCTCGAACCATGTGGTCTTCGGGGGGAGCACCCGCCCGGCGTCGGCCACCGCCATGAGCTGGTCCACGCCGATGGGATGGAGGGAGAAGGCGACGCCGGCTCCCCGTTCCTCGACCCGTCGGACGAGCTCCTCCACACCCCGACTGCCGCCGACGAAGTCGATCCGGTCCGAGGTCCGGGGCTCGGAGATCCCCAGGAGCGGCTCCAGGATCGCCCGCTGGAGGATGGCGGCGTCCAGGGAGTCCACGGGATCGCCGATCTCGAGGAGCTCGGAGGGGGTCTCCAGCTCGTACCAGCTGCCGGCCAGGTACATGGAGACCCTGCCCGGGGTGTGGGGGGCAGGGGCGGCATCCTCGGTGACCCGGAAGGTCTCCCGGAGCCGGGCGAGGAGCTCCTCCGGCTCCCGGCCGGCCAGGTCGTGGACCACCCGGTTGTAGGGAAGGATCCGGAGCTGCTCGGCGGGGAAGAGGACCGACAGGAAGGCGTC
>JAWVZJ010000044.1:0-11552 GCA_033722255.1 Thermoanaerobaculia bacterium
ATCTCCATTCTGCCGGCGCCGGTCCCCGGGGATCGACACCCCTCGGAACCGACAGAAACCGAGAGTCCGACGTAGCTCCAACCCTGTACGATGGCGGAGATCATGCCCACCGAGGGATTCTCCGACCTCCGCGCCTTCCTGGCTCAGCTCCGCCGGGACGGAGAGCTGGTGGAGGTGGAGGCCTTCGTGGATCCCGATCAGGAGATCGCCGAGATCCACCGCCGGGTCGTCGCCTCCGGAGGCCCGGCGCTCCTGTTCCGAAATCCGGTGCGCCGGGACGTCGAGGGAGAGGTCGTCCACCGGTACGAGCTTCCCGTGGTCACGAACCTCTTCGGGACGCCGACACGGGCCGAGCTCGCCTTCGGCCGGCGTCCCGGACGCCTGATTCGCCGCCTGGTGGAGCTGGCGGAGACGATCCTGCCACCCACTCCGGGCAAGCTCTGGGGGGCCCGGGACGTCGCCCTGGAGGCGTTCCGGGTGGGGTTCAAGGACCGGCGGCGGGGTCCCGTGACCGAGGTCGTGGATCACAACGTCGATCTCCGTCGCCTTCCGGTCCTCACCACCTGGCCGGAGGACGGGGGGCCGTTCATCACCCTGCCCGCGGTCTACACCGAGCATCCCGCCGGGCTGGGACCGAACCTGGGGATCTACCGGCTCCAGGTCCATGACGCCTCGACCACCGGGATGCACTGGCAGATCGGAAAGGGCGGCGGATTCCACTACGCCGTGGCCGAGGAGCGGGGCGATCCCCTGCCGGTGACCGTCTTCCTGGGAGGACCTCCGGCCCTGATCCTCGCCGCCGTGGCTCCTCTGCCGGAGAACGTCCCCGAGCTGATGCTGGCCTCCCTGATCGCCGGCGAGCGCCTGGAGAGGATTCCCGGGCCGGGAGAGCATCCCCTCCTCGCCGAGGCCGAGATCGCCCTGACCGGCCGGGTCCCGCCGGAGATCCGGCGCCCGGAGGGTCCCTTCGGCGACCACTACGGCTACTACTCCCTGACCCACGACTTCCCGGTCTTCCGGGTCGAGTCGATCTGCCGTCGGAAGGACGCGATCTACCCGGCCACCGTGGTGGGGAAGCCCCGGCAGGAGGACTTCTACATCGGAGATCTCCTCCAGGAGCTCCTCTCCCCCCTCTTCCCCCGGGTCATGCCGGCGGTGGAGGACCTCTGGTCCTACGGTGAGACCGGGTACCACTCCCTGGCCGCCGCCGTGGTGAAGGAGAGATACCGCCGGGAGGCCATGGTCTCCGCCTTCCGGATCCTGGGAGAGGGACAGCTCGCCCTGACGAAGTTCCTCCTGGTCACCGACCGTCCGGTGGACCTGAGGGACTTCCGGAAGACCCTGGTCCACGTCCTGGAGCGAACCCACCCGGAGACCGACCTCTACGTCTTCGGAAATCTCTCCATGGACACCCTGGACTACACCGGACCCCGGATCAACGAAGGCTCCAAGGGGGTCTGGCTCGGGCTCGGAGATCCGGTCCGGGAGCTTCCGAGGGAGCTCCGGGCCCGGGAGCTCCCCCAGGGCGTGGAGGAGGCCGTCGTCTTCTGTCCCGGCTGCCTGGTGGTCGAGGGGCGGTCCTGGAGAGAGGATCCCCACCTTCCCCGTCGTGTCGCCGGCCATCCCGCCCTCGCCGACTGGCCCCTGATCGTCCTCACCGACGAGGCGGAGCGGGCGGCCCGCTCGGACATGAACTTTCTCTGGACCACCTTCACCCGCTTCGAGCCCGCGGCGGACCTCCACGCCGCCGGAACCGAGGTGGTCCGGAACCAGGTGAGCTACCGACCCCCGATCGTCCTCGACGCCCGCCTGGATCCGGAGTTCCCGGAGGAGCTCACCTGCCATCCGGAGGTGTCGCGCCGGGTCGACGAGCGGTGGACGGAGTACTTTCCGGACGGCGACGTCGAGATGGGCGACTCGGAGGCGGGGCACCTGGACTGAAGCCCGGGAGCGATACGGTGCACGAAACACTAGAGCGCAAGCCGGGGAACCGGCGCCTTCCTCGATTCGCGATCCCACTCGCCGTTCTCCTCGGGCTGGGGCTCGGCGTGGCCACGGCCGGATTCCTCCCGGCTCCGGCGGTTCCCTTCTACCTGGGGGGCATCCAGGTGAACGAGCCCGACCTCCGCTCCTGGGTCTCCGCCTTGCAACGGGAGGGGCTGAACACGGTGGCGGTCACGGACTACGCCCGCCAGGGAGACTGGGATTCGACGAATCTCTGGTGGGAGGTCGAAAACGACCCCTGGGTGCTCCAGGAGATCCGGACCGCCGAGGCGCAGGGGCTCCACACCGTCCTGGTCCTCCGGGTGGCCCTGGACCACGCCTTCGAGAGGAACCGGTTCCTCTGGCACGGGCAGATCCTGCCCACTTCGGAGGCGGCCCGGGACGAGTGGTTTCGCCGCTACGGCGAGTTCGTCACCACCTGGGCCCGGACCGCCCAGCGGGAAGGGGTCGACCTGTTGATGATCGCCAGCGAGATGAACGCCCTCACCTCCACGGCTCCGCTGCGGCGGCCCCCCGAGCTGGCCGAGTACTTCCTGGACCCGGCCCAGCGGAGCGCGAGGAAGGAGCTCCTCCTCTCCCACCGCGATCGGCTGGAGGACGGCCGCGTCTGGCTCGCCGGCCGGAAGGAGACCTCCTCCCTGGAGGATCACCTGGAGGCCCGGATCGGCACCGAGCGCGACTGGGCGGCCCGGACCTCGCTCCCGTCGACCCCCGACCGTCTCGCACGGCTGAACCGCCGCCGCTCCGAGCTGGACGAACGGTGGCGGAATCTGATCGCCGCCGTCCGGGACGAGTACGCCGGAGAGATCGGATACGCCGCCAACTTCGATCAGTACCGGCAGGTCGGCTTCTGGGACGCCCTGGACGTGATCGGGATCAACGCCTACTTCCCACTCCGGAATCCCGACAGCGTGGGCGTGGAGGGGGATCCGGAGCTCCTCCGGAGGGAGCTGGAGCGTGGATGGACCCGGATCCTGGAGGAGATCGCCCGGTTCCGGGTGAGCCGCGGCCTCGACGAGCACCCCGTGGTCTTCACCGAGCTGGGCTACGTGCCCCGGAGCCGGACCACCCTGGCCCCCTGGGCCGGTGAGGGCTACTCCGTCGTCTACGACGGGAACGGGACGCCCCGGGTGGTCGTCTGGGCCGAGCAACCCCGGGATCGAAGGGAGAGGGCCTTGGCCGTGGAGGCCCTCCACGCCGGCCATCGCGCCTACGCCGAACCCTTCCTCCGGGGAAGCCTCTACTGGCAGCTCTCCACCGTCCCGTCCCACGCCGAGATCGAGCCCTTCGTCCTGCTTCTGAACCCCGGCCGAGATCCTCTCCTGGATGCCCTCCGGCTCTTCCGTCCCGGAGGCGAGCGACCCGGGTCCCTCGAGGCGCCACCGGATCTGGATCGATCGACGGCATCCGATGGATAATCCAGGGCGAACGACCGGAGGACCAGATCCTTGAGGTCGACACCGGACATCACGATCGTCGGAGGGGGTATCGTGGGGTTGGCCACGGCTCGCTCGCTCCTCCTGCGCCGCCTGGATCTCTCCGTCCTCGTCCTGGAGAAGGAGGACGAGGTGGCCCGGCACCAGAGCGGCCGCAACTCCGGAGTCATCCACTCCGGCTTGTACTACTCGCCCGGCTCCCGCAAGGCCCGTTTCGCGGTGGAGGGAAACCGGAGGATGATCGACTACTGCCGGAGATTCCGCGTTCCCCACGAGGTGTGCGGGAAGACGATCGTAGCCGTGGACCGGGACGACGAGGAGCGCCTGGGAACACTGGCCGAGACCGCCCGGGAGAACGGGGTCGAGGTCGAGCCCCTGACCCCCCGGGGAATCCACCGCCGGGAGCCCCACGCGCGGGGTCGCGCCGGCCTCTGGGTCCCCTCCACGGGAATCACCGACTTCGGGGAGGTCACCCGCTCCCTGGCCCGGGAGACCAAGGCTTCCGGAGGTGAGGTCCGCCTGGGAACCGCCCTCCGGGGTGTCGAGCGAGAGGGCGACCACCTACGCCTCGAAACCGACACGGGATCGATCGAGACCGGATACCTCGTCAACTGCGCCGGGCTCCACAGCGACCGGGTGGCTCGGTTGGCCGGAGCCAGTGTCGAGGCCCGCATCGTCCCCTTCCGGGGAGAGTACTACCGCCTCGCTCCGGGGGCCCGCTCCCTGGTGCGGAACCTGATCTATCCGGTGCCGGACCCGGACCTTCCCTTCCTCGGCGTCCATCTGCATCGGCAGGTCGACGGGGAGGTGAGCGCCGGGCCGAACGCGGTGCTGGCGGCTCGCCGGGAGGGGTACCGCTCCAGAGGTCTCTCTCTCTCCTACCTGATCCGGATGGCGACCTTCCCGGGCTTCTGGAGGATGACGCTCCGACTCGGTCTGGTGGGGTTGACGGAGCTGCTCCGGGCCCGCTCGAAGCGCCTCTTCCTGCGCTCCGCGAGGCGACTGATCCCGACTCTCCAGCTCCCCCAGCTCATCCGTGCTCCCTCCGGGGTCCGGGCCCAGGCCCTCACCCCGGACGGCGAGCTCGTCGACGACTTCCTCTTCGCCGAGGGAGAGCTCTCGCTCCACGTCCTCAACGCCCCGAGCCCAGCCGCCACCGCCAGCCTGGTGATCGGCGACGAGATCACCGACCGGGTTTTGGGCGAGAGGTCCCGAAAGTGATCGGCCGCACCTTCCAGAGAGCCCCCTCGGTGCATTTCGGAACATGCCGGACGAGATCGATAGAATGGCTCCACGGGCAATGACAGCCGAACGCAGGGCTCCCCGACCGGACGAGATCGAGGTCGTCGACGACGCGATGGCGGAGGTCTACGCGGCGAAGACCGGTGCAGAGCGCCTCGCCATCGCGGAGGAGATGTTCCGTTCCGCCCGCTCGATGCTTCTCTCCCATCTGAGGACGGAGCACCCCGACTGGACCGAGGCCCGGCTTCGCCAGGAAGCCGCTCACAGGCTGTCCCATGGAGCCGTCTGAGCTCCTTCGGCGTCTGGTCGAGGTCCTGGAGTCTCTCGATCTCCCCTATTTCGTGACCGGATCAACGGCGACGATCTTCTACGGAGAGCCCCGCTTCACTGCCGACATCGATGTCGTCGTACGACTCACGGAAGAGGCCGTACCCGACTTCGCGGAGGCATTCGAGGGTAGCGACTTCTACCTGGACGTGGGATCGATTCACGACGCCCTGAGCCGTGAAACCCAGTTCAACGTCATCCACCCCGCCAGCGGGCTGAAGGTGGACGTGATGATCCCCGAGGAGAGCCCTTTCGACCAGATGCGCTTCGAGCGGGCGCGGCGGGTTCGGCCGGACCCCGAGTTCGAAGCCATGTTCGCGACTCCCGAGGACGTGATCCTCATGAAGATGGTCTACTTTCGGGAAGGAGGCTCCGAAAAGCACCTCCGGGACATTGCCGGCGTGGTGAAGATCAGCGGAGACGCCCTCGACCGGAGCTACCTCGCCGAGTGGGCCCGGCGGCTGGAGGTCACAGAGATCTGGCACTCGATCCTCGTTCGGCTCGAAAAGTGACCGGAGCAAACCCTTCGCGCCTCCGAGACGTACACGCGGTGAAGCCGGCGGAAGACCGGTATAGTGACCGACCCCATGACCGAGATTTCGATTCGAACCGTCGACGGAGGCTACGAGGCCGTGTCCCAGAAGTGGCCCGACTGTCGCGGTCGGGGTACCACGCCGGAGATGGCCCGGAAGAACCTGAAGAAGGCCGTGGAGCTGATGATCGAGCGGTTCGAGAGGGTCGGCGAGAGTCCGCCGGAGCCGGAGTCCCTGGAGGCCTGACCGGCCTCGGGCCTCCCCGCCATCCCCGGACGCCGCTCAGGGTTCTCGGGACAACGACCCCGCGGATGCAAACGAGACGATCGCTCGAGACTTCGGGCCGGTCCCTCGAGTCCGCGATCCGAGACCGTCAGAGGACGGCGTGGGCCGGTCCTCCGTCGGAGACATCGGCTACTCGGCCGTGAGGAACCCTTCCTCGTCCAGAAGGGCGAGAAGCGCCTCGACACAGGCCTCGGGATCCTGAACCGAGGTGTCGACCCGGAGCTCCGGGTCCGGCGGCGCCTCGTAGGGCGCCGAGACCCCGGTGAACTCCTGGATCTCGCCGGCCCGGGCCCGGCGGTAGAGACCCTTCGGATCCCGCTCCTCGCAGACCTCCAGGGGCGCATGGACGTGGATCTCGAAGAATCTCTCGTCGCCGACGATCTCCCGGGCCCGCTCCCGGTCCAGGGAGTAGGGGGAGATGAAGGCGGTGAGGGTGACGAGCTGAGCGTCCGCGAACAGGGCCGCCAGCTCGGAGACCCGGCGGATGTTCTCCGTGCGGTCCTCGGGGGAGAAGCCCAGGTTCGCGTTCAGGCCCTGCCGGACCGTGTCCCCGTCCAGGACGAACGCCAGGTGGCCCCTCCCGACCAGCTCCGCCTCCAGGGCGTGGGCCAGGGTCGATTTCCCGGAGCCGGAGAGCCCCGTGAACCAGACCACGCAGCCCCTCTGGCCCAGGAGTCGGGCCCGCTCATCGGGGGAAACGGAGGTCTCGTGCGGATAGAGATTGCGCTCGGTCGACATGTCGCGCCGCAGTGTACCCGAGAGCCGGAAGGTCTCCGACACCACCGCTCGAAGACGGTTGGCCCGAGTCGCCCTACCTTCCGATCTCCGGTGCCTTCTCGGGATCCAGGAGGAGCTCCGGATCCACCCGGGCTCCGTGCCACCGGACCCCGAAGTGGAGGTGGGGTCCCGTGGCCCGCCCGGTGGCCCCGACGGCTCCGACCCTCTGTCCCCGCTCCACCGGATCCCCCTCCTCCACCGCGGTCTCCGAAAGATGAAAGTACATGGAGACGAGACCTCCCCCGTGGTCGACGAAGACGCTCTTCCCCGAGAAGAAGAGATCCCCCACCAGGGCCACCGTGCCCTCGGCCACGCTCAGGACCGGCGTTTCCCGGCCGACCGTGTAATCGATCCCCGAATGGGGGCTCCGGGGCGCCTGGTTGATGATCCGTCGGGACCCGAACCGGCCGCCGACGGGGAGGGTCTCCAGAGGAGGGGCCAGGGGGAGCCGGAACCGCGGGGGCCCTTCGGAACCCTCCCAGAGCCCGGCGATCTCCCTTCTCTCCCGCCGGACCCGGGCCAGGTCCTCCTTCGAGAGGAAGACCCGACTCTCGTCCTCGATAGTGATCCGCTCCACGGAGTAGGGGTACTCCCGGACCTCGACCCGCTCCGTCCGCAGGGTCTCGCCGTCGCTGACGCCGAGCTCCAGCTCTCCCGGCGGAGTCTCCAGGTCCACGGGGAAGTAGCAGACTCCCGCCACCGGCGCCCAGCGCCGACCCTCGACCGCACAGGCGACGGCGTCGGATGCCGCCCAGCGGACGATCCCCCCGGGACGGACCGCGGGGCCGGCGGCCCCGACGGAGTCGGAGAGGGTGACGAGAGCCAGGACGAACACGGCAAGGAGAAGGGGGGAGTCGGGACGACCGGAACGGATGGAGGCCGCGCGGATCACGGTTGCCATTCTAGCCGTCGCGTTGCTTCGGGCACTCGGGAGGATGAGAGTGGGGAGCTGACCTTTCGATGAGCCTGGACCGATCCTCCGGAGACCGCCGCGATTTGCCCTCCACCACTCCTCCCGGATACCCTGCCCTGCGTCCCTTCCGGGACGCCCACAGAGACTCGGCATCGAGACTCTCAGAGCGCCCGGGTCGCGACACGCCCCCGAACCCCGAACCGATCGAGAGCACCCTCCCACCAGCACCCATCCGTCGTCCGGACGGCGATCACCGCCAGGACGGAGAGCCGAACCGGGCGACCGAACCCAGAGGCCACCGTACCCGAGCCCGATGAACCATCCCACCTACCTCCGAGAGCTCGAAGCCGAGGCGATCCACATCTTCCGGGAGACGGCCGCCACCTGTCAGAAGCCGGTGCTCCTCTACTCCATCGGCAAGGACTCCTCGGTGCTGCTGCGTCTGGCCCAGAAGGCCTTCCACCCCGGGACCCTCCCCTTCCCCGTTCTCCACGTGGACACCGGATTCAAGTTCCGGGAGATGATCGAGTTCCGGGACCGGATCGCCGAGGAGGAGGATCTCGACCTCAGGGTCTGGCAGAACCAGAAAGGCCTCGAGGCCGGAATCAATCCCTTCGACCACGGAAGCCAGCGCTACACCCACGTGATGAAGACGGTGGCGTTGAAGCAGGCCCTGGACCACTTCGAGTTCGACGCCTCCTTCGGCGGGGCCCGACGGGACGAGGAAAGGAGCCGGGCCAAGGAGCGGATCTTCTCCTTCCGGGACCGGTTCCACCAGTGGGATCCCCGGAACCAGCGCCCGGAGCTCTGGAACCTCTACAACACCCGGATCCACAAGGGCGAGTCCATGCGGGTCTTCCCCATGTCCAACTGGACCGAGCTCGACGTCTGGCTCTACATCCACCTGGAGGAGATCCCCATCGTGCCCCTCTACTTCGCCGCCGAGCGTCCGGTGGTCGAACGGGAGGGGACGCTCATCATGGTGGACGACGACCGCCTCCCCCTGGAGGAGAACGAGGAGCCTCGGGAGCGGATGGTCCGGTTCCGGACCCTCGGCTGCTATCCCCTGACCGGTGCCGTGGAGTCCGAGGCCACCACCGTCCCGGAGATCGTGGAGGAGATGATCGAGACCCGGCACTCGGAGCGCCAGGGCCGGGTGATCGACTTCGACGAGGCCGGCTCCATGGAGGAGAAGAAGCGGGAGGGCTACTTCTGATGCCGGGCCCACGGATCTCCCGGAGACGAGAAGCCCCCGGCGCGCGGGCAATGGGAACGGTTGATCACGGAAACTCGCCCTCGCTCCGGACCGCGAGAGCCGCGATCCTTCGAGAGAGCTCTGGACCGACCCATCGCCGCTCCGCTCACCTCGACGGCTCCAGGGAGAGGTCTCGTGGATAGCACGCGATCCGATCCGCCCGCCGAGTCCCCTCCGGTGCCCGAGAGCTTCCTGGAGCGCCACCAGCGTCGGGACCTGCTCCGCTTCCTGACCTGCGGCTCCGTCGACGACGGCAAGTCGACGCTGATCGGACGGCTCCTCCACGACTCCGGCGTGGTCTTCGAAGACCAGCTCGAGGCGGCCCGGGCCGCCTCCGCCAAGCACGGCACCACCGAGGAGGAGATCGACTACGCCCTGCTGCTCGACGGCCTGGAGGCCGAGCGGGAGCAGGGGATCACCATCGACGTGGCCTACCGATACTTCTCCACCCCCCGGAGGAGCTTCATCATCGCCGACACCCCGGGCCACGAGCAGTACACCCGGAACATGGCCACCGGCGCCTCCCACTGCGACCTGGCCGTGATCCTGGTCGACGCCCGGAAGGGCCTGCTGGCCCAGACCCGCCGCCACGCCTTCATCGCCTCGCTGTTCGGGATCAAGCACCTGGTCCTGGCCGTGAACAAGATGGACCTCGTGGACTACTCCGAGGAGGTCTTCGACGAGATCCGGTCCGCCTTCTCCGAGTTCTCGGCCAAGCTGGTGGTCAACGACATCCACTTCATCCCCGTCTCGGCCCTGGAGGGAGACAACGTGGTGGAGCGCTCCTCCCGGACTCCCTGGTACGAGGGGAGTACGCTGCTGGACTACCTGGAGACGGTCTACATCGCCTCGGACCGGAACCTGATCGACCTGCGGTTCCCGGTCCAGCACGTCCTGCGCCCCTCGGAGGAGTTCCGGGGCTACTGCGGCACCGTCGCCTCCGGAACGCTGCGGCAGGGCTCGGAGGTCGTGGTCCTCCCCGCCGGCAAGAGGAGCCGCATCGAATCGATCCGGACCTGGGACGGCGAGCTCGACGAGGCCTCCGCGCCCATGGCCGTGGTGGTCACCCTGGAGGACGAGATCGACGTGGCCCGGGGCGACATGATGGTCCCGCCCTCCAACGTCCCGGAGCTCGATCACTCGGTGGAGGCCATGGCGGTGTGGATGGACGAGAAGGAGCTCGAGCCGGGCCGGGACCTGATCCTCAAGCAAACCACCGTCGAGGCCCCGGCGAAGGTCACCGATCTGCGATACCGGATCAACGTGGAGACCCTGCACCGGGAGGACGCGGAGCGTCTCACTCTCAACGAGATCGGCCGGATCCGCCTGGAGAGCCCCCGGCTCATCGCCCACGATCCCTACCTGACGAACCGGGCCACCGGTGCCTTCATCCTCGTCGACCGGATGACCAACCACACCGTGGCCGCCGGCACCATCCTGGAGCGACACTCGGCGGAGGAGGTGACCTCCCATCCCACGGCCCCGGACGCGGCCACCAACGTCCAGCCCCATCCCTCGTCCATCGTGCCCGAGGCCCGCGCCGAGCGACTGGGTCAGTCTCCCCTGACCGTGTGGCTCACGGGTCTCCCTCGCTCGGGAAAATCGTCGATCGCCTACGGTCTGGAGAAGCGCCTCTTCGAGGAGGGCGCCAGCGTCCAGGTCCTGGACGGAGAGAATCTGCGCCTCGGCGTCTCCTCGGACCTGGGGTTTTCCCCCCGGGACCGGCAGGAGAACATCCGCCGGGCCGCCGAGCTGGCCCGGATGCTCAACGACCAGGGTCTGGTGGTCCTGGCCGCCCTGATCACGCCCACGGCCGAGGACCGGGAGATGGCCCGGGAGATCGTGGGTGAGGACCGCTACCTCGAGGTCCACTGCGCCGCCCCCCTGGAAGCCTGCGAGGCCCGGGACGTGGAGGGACTCTACGAGCGGGCCCGGAAGGGCGAGATCCGCAACGTCACCGGGATCGACGCCCCCTACGAGGTCCCGGAGGATCCGGAGCTCGTGCTCCCGACCCACGAGGAGGAGCTCGAGGCCAGCGTCGAGGCGGTCCGGGAGCTGCTGGCGAGCCGGGGCCTCAGCTCGCCCTCCTGACGATCCCACCGACACGTGTCGGGCTCCGGTCGACCTCACCGGACACGAGGCAGTGACGTTCCCGGATCCTGTCTCGAAGGAGCACCGTCCG
The DNA here is from genome assembly GCA_033722255.1 of Thermoanaerobaculia bacterium. Lineage (GTDB taxonomy): Bacteria > Acidobacteriota > Thermoanaerobaculia > Multivoradales > JAIOJS01 > JAWVZJ01. The sequence continues at coordinate 10,955 of JAWVZJ010000044.1, forward strand.
GTATTCGGCGAGGACCGGAAGCGACAGCGCGAACTGGATGGTGCCCGCGATCAATCCGTCGAGAACCCGGGCCGTCGGCGAGTGGGGTTCGACGTCAGGAGACCGGAGACGACCACGTTGGTGTCGACCCCGGCGACACGAGTCCTCACCGCCGGGCGTCTCGCGTCTCCTCGACGGCGAGTCTCAGGGCCTCCTCTTCCGAGACTCGAGACGATTCCCGCACCCGGGCCACGAGCTCCTCCGCCCTCTCCTCGGTCTTCAGGCCGTAGAGCCTCAGGCTCTCGGCCACGATCTCCGCCTGCGTCCGGCCCTGCCGAGCCGCCGTCTCTCGCAGCGCCCGGTGGAGCTCGTCGGGAAGGGAAAGGGTCAACCGACTCATGTGGACATCATAGCTTCGATATGGAACGACACCAGAGCACACCGGGCTCCAGAACGAGAGATCGAAGATCAGGAGACCAGGGCCCGGCGCTGGCGGCGGATCGTGGGCCGGACCTCGGCCGGGATCTCGCTCACGAGGGGAGGATGGAGGATCACGGCGTCGAGGAAGGCCTCCTCGGCCTCCTGCCGGCGGTCGAGGCGAAGGAGACAGCGCCCCAGG